>NZ_JAUBTR010000071.1:0-1683 GCF_036705045.1 Microcoleus sp. BR0-C5 | reverse complement strand
TCGCCGGAAACGGTGAATTTGGTGCTCTTCGGTGGCAATGTCAGTAATCCGTCAATTTTGACGATTAATGATGTGCCGCCAGCTCCGATGCCGACGTCTCCAAGTCTCTTCCAGTTCGCCCAACCAAATTACACGGTGGCTGAAGGCAACCCGGTTACGATTAACGTTACTCGCACCGGTGGCACGGCGGCTGCATCGATTAACTACGCAACTCTTGACGGTTCGGCAAGTTCACCAGCGGATTACACTGGGACGGCGGCGGGGGTGTTGGATTTTCCTGCAGGGGTAACTACCGCTAGTTTCACCGTGACGGCTTTGAGCGACATGATAGCGGAATCGCCGGAAACGGTGAATTTGGTGCTCTTGGGTGGCAATGTCGGCAGTACTCCGTCAATTTTGACGATTAATGATGTGCCGCCAACTGGGACGGCGACAACTCCGGCGCCAACCCCCGTTGGAAACACGTATTTCTTCAGTCAGGATACTTACAGCGCCAACGAGGGCGAAAGTGTGCTGATTACCATCAATCGCAGTGGCGACCTTTCGCAACCGAGTGTGATTTTCTTCGGCACGGGTGACAGTACTGCTCAGTCTACGAATTTTCTACCGGATTACTTCAGTGCGAGTCAAGGGATCTTTTTTGCACCCGGACAAACTAGCGTAGGAGTTGGGGTTCAAACTTATGATGACAATTTTTTTAACACTATCCCGGAGCCTCCTGAAACGGTGAATTTGTTCTTGACTGGTGGGAGTTTGGCTAGTCCGTCACAGGCAGTTTTGAGCATTATTGATCCTGATTTTGTGGCTCCGACTGTCTTCTTTTACGGTTCGTCTCCTGATTCTATTATTGATGGTGGTTTTGGAGGTGTTACGATTAATCGGACTGGCAATACTTCGGTTTCGGCTGTTGTGGACTATTTGATTGCTCCTGCTGGTGGTGCTCCACCTGTGTTGGGCCAAGACTACAACCTTTTAAGTTCATTTCCTGTGACTTCTTCGGGAGGCACGGTTAACTTTAATGCGGGTGAAACTAGCGTTAGTCTGGCAATTTACAATCGTCCTGGTTTGACTGGTGGGCCGGTGAATTTAAGCTTTGGCCCAAATACGAGTCTGGGCACTCCGACAAACACTACAATTACTCTGCTTTAAGGCTGTTAGTAGGGCGAGGAATCCTTGCTCTACTAATATATCCCCCAAGTAGTTAAATGCTTTTTATCAGTCTGATTCCTCACTACAGCTTTTTTCAAGAAAGTGAGGTAGGCAGGTAAAATCTTCGCTGTGTGACAGTCGCTGGCACCGACAACTAATGGGATTCACCTACAGGGCTGATTGTGGGCAGCCTCGACCCGAATCCCATTGCTGGTGCTAGTTTCGTCACCTTCAACCCATTTGCTACTCCGGTCTGATAGCACCCTTTCAAGGTCGTACTCTTAGATGCTACGCGCATTATTCGAGTACGACCTTTAACCCTTGTATATGGAAAGAATTAGATGGCGATTTGCCATTGGGTGGGGGTTTTTGGGATGGTCGGTTTTTGGCAATAATTTTTTGTAAAACCCGACCCTAAAATTATCGATTGGATATTATTGTTTTTTTGCGTTTACCTACTTAGGAATGAGAATTAAATAACATCAGCGATGTATAATAAATAAATGAGTGAATATGAAGAGGTGTATGTTTCGG
>NZ_JAUBTR010000070.1:0-33911 GCF_036705045.1 Microcoleus sp. BR0-C5 | reverse complement strand
AGTTCAGCCTTGTGGCTGGAAGGGCTATGTACGGGCTTTCACCGTGATTCACGCTTCAACGAATCGCACGGGCATTCCTTCTGTGCTTGTTTGAAGTAGTCCAGAATCCGCTCGTAGCCAACAAGGTAGTCTCCAGTGGTACTTGCCGTGACTGGATTAGACTTTTCGCTCATCTTTCGCTCCATCCTATAAGAATGTCGAGTTTGCTTACTGTAGACAGTGTACAGCAAGTCGCTCGGTATTCGCTCAAATCCAAAACAGGGCTTTCAGAGTAGGCACAAAAAATGGCTAGAACAACGTAAAAGCGTCGATTGAGAACTCAGCGCTAATTCAACTCCCACCCTCTCCGTTTTTGAGAAAATGCCTAATTTTTGGGCGATCGCAACTTGGTCAGACACACCCGATTTCAATTGACAGCCATAAAGGCTGAGAGTCGATCGCTCAAACTCCCCTCCACTCAAATAACTCCCATTGCTGGAACTCTCTTAGGGTTCCCAGTCTCATCCACCAACGCGGATGATTTTCCCTGTCTTCCAACAGGCTCCTCGGGCGTACTTTTATCCTGTTTCCGAGGGACTCTCGGTACAGCATCCAAATAGATTCCCAGTCGATCCACGCCGCGCTTCAAAATAACTTTTGCAGCATCCACATCGGCATCCTCATGATGACCGCATTCTTCACAGATAAATTTTTCCTGATCTCGATTTGTGGGACTGACATACCCGCACTCGCTGCATTGCTGAGAGCTAAAGTGAGGCACCGCTTCATAAACCAGAACGCCCGCCCTTTCGGACAAAATCTTGACTTTCTGTTTTAAGGAACCCCAAGCAGCATCAGCAATGGCTTTGTTCAGTCCAGATTTAGCAGATTGACCGTTAGGCAAATACTTTCCGTTTTCATCCTGCTTTGGTTTGCAGCGTGCCATCATGCCTTGAATATTAAGATTCTCAAACACAATCAGGTCAAACTGCTTGACCAAGCTATTAGCTATCTTCCATTGGTAATCCTCTCGTCGATAAGCAACTTTTTGTTCCAGTCTTGCTAAGCGCTGGCAGGCTTTTCTTCTGCGGCGGGAACCTACAACCTTGCTGCTGATAGCACGGTTTAGTTGCGATCGCGGACGCTCCATCTGTTGATAAAATCTGGGATTGGCAATGGTTTGTCCCGTACTGAGAGACATTAGCTTCTTGATACCCAGATCTACTCCTACTGCTGTTTTAACTTGATTTGCTGCTGGAACATCTGGAACCGACTCATCTTGCAACAAAACAGAAATATAAAAGCCATCTGCTTTTTTCCGCACTGTGACGGAACGAATGCTGAAAGCATTGGGAAACAGTCGGGACTGAAAAAACGACATCCAGCCAATACCGGGAAGTCGGACTTTATTCCCTTTAAAGGCGACATCTCCAGGCGGGTAGGTGAAAGAGCGAAATTTACCCTGCCGCTTTGTTTTCGGATATTTGCCCAATCCTCGGAAAAAGCGCCCAAAAGCAGCATCAACCTGTTTTAGCATTTGTTGCAAAACATGGTGATAGATTTCTCTATACCAAGGACGCTCTTGCTTCAGGTCAACCAAATTGGCATCTTGTTGAGCGAGCGGAGTCCTTTTCTTGCCTTTTGCTGTCCAAGGATTGCCGTACAAAGCACCTTTGCTTAACGAGCAAGCAAAGGGGCAACACTCGGCTTGAGTTTCGATGAAGCAGTAGTTCCCCATAACAGGAAATCTTGCTTGCTCGTAGGCTTCTGTTCGCTCCCTAACTCTAAAGTTGTATTGCAAGCGAAGCAAATGAATCCACCGCTCGATTGTGTGAGCTTGTTTGGGCGAGGGATTCAGCTTGTAAACGTAAGCAAGCAGCATGGTGTACTGTCTTAAGTTAAGGGGGCTACTGATTTAGCAGATGAGCCACTTCCTGGGCTGTAGAATAGGAGATGCTAGCACATAAGCTTGCAGTATCAGGGTTAAGAGTGTTGATACGCTTAGCACTGAGAACTTTGGCAAAATCTGTACCAGCCAGCTCCACAATACTCATACCATCTTTGCAGTTTTCTCGTTCTGCTGCTAGTCCTCCAGAAAAAAAACACCCCCACAGGGGTGCTGTTGCTTACCAGGTAATTTTTCTAGCCAACTGACTTAACTAAACCCTTCCTCATCCGCGGGGTCGCCGTAGGGGTCTTCGCTTGCCGGGCTCACATTGCCGAACATTCCAGCATCCGCTACGTAGTCTGCGGGGTCGCCGTAGGGGTCTTCGCTTGCCGGAGTCACGTTGCCGAACTGTCCGTAGTCAGTACCGGCGTAGTCTGCGGGGTCGCCGTAGGGGTCTTCGCTGGCGGGAGTCACGTTGCCGTACTCTCCGTACTCAGCCGGATCGCCGTAGGGGTCTTGGCTGGCTGGAGTCACGTTGCCGTACTCTCCGTACTCAGCCGGGTCGCCGTAGGGGTCTTGGCTGGCTGGAGTCACGTTGCCGTACTGTCCGGCATTGGAGGCATCTTGGTAATTGCCATCAGGATCGACTTGCTCGCTGTTTGGCCCGACGATCGCATCTTTTAACTTCCGCAAAAATCCGTCTACCATGATAAAGTTCCTCTTTTTTATGTGTTGAAAAACGACTGTTTTAGATTGGGAATCCCAGATTTAATTGAAAGTCATGGAACCTGCCATCTAAAATCTCAAATGCTTAGACTACTGTGCGGGAACAGGACTTGTAGCTTCCGGCAAGGTAGTAAGGTCTCGACCGGTATTTTGGTTGTTGTACCCTTGGAATTCGCGGTAACGCGCTGCCTCGGACTCTGGAACTTTAATTCCTTCAGGCGGGGGCGTTACCCAGACCGCGCGATTCTGGGCATCACGGTAGTAAACGCGACCGTTTTTGGAAAGGTAATGTTTTCCCTGCGGCCCCTTTTCTTGTTTATTTTTGTGCTGATTGTAGATGTAGTAAAGGGCGGCTGCTCCTGCTAAAGTAATCCCTACTTTTTGAGCATTGCTCAGTCCTTTTTTCGCCTGTGGGGAAGGAGCGGAGCCCCGATTAGTTTGCACTCCTCCAGCGCGAGTGTTGTCAACAGGAGGCGGGGGAGCGGAATTTTGCTCGCTAGAACCGCAAGCACTCACAAAGGGAAATGTCAGCAGCGTTGTCAGCAGCAGAGCCATGAAGCGCGGTCTTTTGGGTTCGGGTTTGATTGTGTTCATTACCGCTCCGAATTGTCGGGATTATAGGTGGTGTGTTCTGGCGAGGTTGAGGAACCTGAGCTGCTGCCAACTGTTTTTAGAGTAGATTAGTTTCTCAAAGCAATTTTGACAAAAAAAGTAGTTGCTGAGAACTTAACAGCGCAGCTACAGTATTGCGTTTCTATATTAATTATCCTCAAGTCTCTCAAAAATTTCCTCTTTCCAGGGATATAAATAAAGTTTCTTTTATTTCAGTCCGCAGGTATATGCCACTGCGCGCCTTCGGGTAATAATAAATTCCGCTTGTGGACTGCTCACAGCAAAGTGAAGCAAACGGAGGGGGCCAGTCCGAAACTCAAAGCAGCACTGGCGAGGGAAAGGAGGCGGGATTTATAAGCCCGGCGGTGTTTAATTGCGCCAGACTGCTGGTGGGAGATGCCTGCCATTTTAGTGTGGGAATTCTGGAGAGGTCGATCGCACTCTTGGAGAAATCTATTAACCGCGATAGAAAACCCCCTAAGCCTTTCGGATATTTATGAAATTAAAAAATTTAGTTACTGCTGGATTGTCGATCGCAGTTATATTTACTGCGGTCAAATATATACAGGCTTCAACTCAACAAAACCAAGTCAAGCAATTACTGGAAACCAAGCAATGTCCAGAATGCAATTTCAGCAATGCCAACTTGAAAGGACTTGACTTACAAGGATTTAACTTGCAGGGAGCGAACCTCGAAGGTGCTAATTTGTCAGGAGCCAAATTAGCCAATGCCAACCTCAAAAATGCCAACTTAAATAGAGCCAACCTGACAGGAGCTGATTTGGGCTGTGCCGGCATCACTTTCAACCTTGAGGCTAATGAAAAAGAAGCAAATGTGGATTTTAATGTCACCGCTGTTCCACAAAAGAATAACCCAGAAAATGCAGTAATTGGTTTCAATATGAAAGCAACGGATCGAGGAGCGACAATGCGTTTAAACCTCATGGGATGCGCGGACTTCTCAAATGCTAGCTTGCAAGAAGCTAAAATGCCAGATGGCACAATTCATCCTTAATTGCAGCAAATACAGCAATCTGCTGTCTCATCATTTGTCAACTTCTTTTCATTCTTTCTGCTCTCTCTTTTCTCTTTCTCTGTGTCCTCTGTGGCCTCTGTGGTTCCTTAAAAAAACCGCCGTCTGAATAACAGACAGCGGTTTTTTTAAGCAACTAACAGCCACCTAAAATTAGTGAGCAGAACCGTTACCGTGATACTTGTCAGTATCGTAGAATCCGTTTTTTGTGCCGAAGAACAGACAGCAAACGGTGAAAACTGCTGTCAAGACTGCTAAAACTAACTTAACGTCCATAATTTACCTGCTGTTGTTGAGTGAGTGCAAATACTCAGATTGTAGAATCTTTTTGGCTGGCGCGGCCATCTACCAGCGTAGCGCCAGATTTGCTGGGCTGTACTCTGGTGCGGCAGTTTCCTGACGGCGAGACAATTCGGGGAATGATTGTCGAAACCGAAGCTTACGGCCCAGGAGATCCCGCTTGTCACGCTTACCGGCAGCGAACTCCTCGCAATCAGGTGATGTTCGGGCCTCCGGGTATGGGCTACGTTTACTTAATCTACGGGATGTATCACTGTTTTAACGTGGTGACTGATGCAGAGGGAGTTGCTAGTGCTGTGCTGATTCGAGCTTTGCAGGTAGATGCGGTTCCCAAGGGGTTCGCTGGAATTCCCGAGAAGAAGCGATCGCGCCTCGCCGCCGGGCCTGGGAAACTGTGTAAGGTACTGGAGATCGATCGAACTTTAAGCGGTTTTCCCTTGGGTGCAGGCCAACCGCTGCGTTTGGAACACCGGAGCGAGCAATTTCAGCAAGCTGTGGAGGAGGGTACAATAAATTTTGTGCAAACTACGCGGATCGGGATTTCTCAAGGAATGGATTTGCCTTGGCGCTGGTATGTAGGGAACTCTACGGCTGTGTCACAACTCTAGTAATGTCAAAGGTATCAGTGTAAATTTTGTCGCTTATCTTAGTGAAATTATGGCTTACTCTTCTGAAAATCCGATCGTACAACTCAAAAAATGCCTAACCCTGGTTCAGGATGTTAGCACTCACACCGAAGCCAACCGGGCCTTCGAGCAATTGTGCGGGATTATCGATGCTGAAAACCCAATGGCCGCGCAACTTTTGGAGATGCTTTGGGAAGAAGCAATTATGGCGAGGCGATCGGCTTTATTTTGGCAACAAATGAGCGATGTTGAGAAAGATATGGCTAATAGAATGATGGAAAATATGACGCAGATGAGACAAAATTATTTGCGGCTGATGCAAGAAATGTAGGATTTAGTAATTGGTAAGCGCGTTTGTTGTGAGGAATTTAGTCCTGTGCTTTAAATAAAGGTGTAAGGTGAGTCAGACCTAATATTTGACAATGCTCAAACTGTTTGTTTCTGACGCACCCTACCATAAATTTTCCTACTTCATTAAAGCAGCGCCGCGGTTGTAAAGTTCGCGCGCGTAATCAGTCCAAGTTCCCTGTCCCCAATAGCGGAAACAGCTTGTTTGTAGCAACAAGTTGTAAAGCAAAGCTTGCTGGTATTCAAACTGCTTGGTAACGGTAGCATCTTGCTGCACCAGCGAGTCGTATTTTTTGTGAAATGCAGCGCTGAGTAGATTCATCGGTTCCAAGACATTTTCGTAGCCTTTTACCCAACTCAAATCGTTAGTCCAAGAAGCACCATCCATGTGAAAATTATGGTCTGTTTGCTTGAGTTGGGCGATCGCACTTTCCACTTTTTCCGGCGTCGCACTATCAGGATCGACTAGCTGCCAGATTTTGTGCTGGTTAATCCCCTGACAAACAGGATAATCGTCAGGATTGACGCCCGCCGCTTCAATTATCTCCAAATATTCAGTCCCATTTAAACCAACAACGCCGGATTTTCCGCCGCCTTGTTCGCGGTTTTCGTGCCAAGCTTTGACAAAGGCGCTGGGAAATTCATTCATCATCACGCCGCCATTTTCGCCGTCGGCAATCTGAGTAACTAAAGAAGGAATTGTGACATTGCCAATTTGCTGTTTATTGCGTCCTTTTGCTTCGTAATACGGCTGCATTTGACCCACCAATTTCGTATCCGAACCTTGGGTTTTAATCAAAGCCGTGATGCTGATTGTTTCGCCGTGAGAATTGCGGGCGACTAAACGGTTGGGAATATATTTTTGGTCTTGCGACAATCCCGAACCGTCGGGATTTTCTACAGAATGTTCTTGCACCATCAGCCAGCGATAGCCGCATTCTTTCAAAGCTTTGATGTATTCGTAAAGTGTATCAGGATGATTGGGGAAGTGCATTTCAGGGGGTGAAAAACCTTTAACCCGCTTCAGGGCGTCCAAGCCAAAAATGGCGGCAAAATGATGTTGCCATGCTTGAATTTGGAGTTTGATATCGGGAATGGGAGTTGAGGGAATGACGGCGTGACTCCACATTGTCCCCAGCCATTCTACGTGAGGTTGATATTGAGGATCGCAGGTAATCCGCTTGAGATTATCCAAGATATCGTCCCGTCCCATTTGGCGCAATCCCCACAATAAATTGCCGGAATAGTCGAGCATAATTCGCGGGTTGCAGCCTTCCGCAATCAGTTGGGGAATGAATTCTCCCATGCGAGAATAGCACCAAGCAAACACTCCGGCGTTGTGGTTATCTCCTTGGTTGGGATGTTCAAACATATTCTGGAGATTGCAGATTAGTTCGCCGTTTGCACCCGCAGGAATTGTCGGTTGGTGCATATGCAGGGCGCAGGCGAATCCGGCTTGAATGTTTTCGAGGCGCAGATTTGTGGTAGGTAGAAAGACAGGTTCGTTGCTATTGGCTGCGGCTTTAATTTCTGCTTCGGAGCCGCAAATATTGGGTAATCCTGAGTTGATTTCTTGTAAAATCGGTAAATTGGGAGATTGTGCGATCGCAGGCATGAATTTTTCTCAACAATTGTGGAGGAGCGCTGTCTGCTATTGCTAAGATAGCTAGATACTTTAACAGTAGCAGAGGATGTCTGCAAAAGATAAATTTCACCCGATAAGTCCGGGAACGCGGCAGCCCCAAATCATGTGTCAAATCTTTAACACATTTTAAGCAAATAGGCGAGGTATATTATGAAATACGAAATCAAGCTTTTGGAACCAACGGATTTGTGGTACGTTCAAAATAACATCAATAAAGAAACCAACAAGTTTTACCATCCCACTAAAAATATTCCGTTGGTGCAGCAAGCGGAAATCAACTTGAACAATTCGGGAGTGATAATTCAAAAAGGTGCGCTGCATTGGTGTATGGGGAAATTGACTTCCGGTGTTTATAAAACTGATAACCGTTTAAAAGATATGTGGGTATCTTTGACAACGGAAATGGACTACAACGCTCCCGTATATCAAGGGACTGGTACGGTGAAACTGGAACCGAGACAAAAAGGGCATTTCCTGCATTATACGCCGATCGACCTTTCGGATGCGGAGCAGTGGGAGTTTGATGACGGTATATTTCAGTTTTGTTCGGACAATGTAGTTATCGGTGCTAAAAAACTGAAATTCCGACAAGTGGCTGCTTCTAATGACGGTAGGTGGAGAATTGCTGTTACAGCTTTGCGCGAGCAAAAAGCTACTGTTGTAGCAGCTACAAGTTCACCGGCTAAGGTTGTCGAACTCAAACAAGGTGAAACTTTGATAGCTGATTGCGATTTAGTAAAAGGATTTACCAAGGGGATTGAAGAAGATTATCGCAAATTAGGTCATTTTGGCAAAGGCGGTGGAGAGGGTTATGTTTGGTATTATCAGGGGAAAGGTAAATTATTAGTATGTGAAAATGATGCGATGGGTTTGGGTTGAGTTGTTTCATTTTTAAGGTAGAGGTTGCTGGAGCCGGGATCGCGGAACTTTATTGGGGAAATATACTAAAAAATTTCCGCGAAACTATAGACGCTAGCCTAAAAAATCTGGCAAGATTATTTTCAGGTTGCAGTTGGAGCGAACGCAGATTTTACACCTCTACTTGGCGGATATTTTATGAATCAAACAAAACTGCTCCTACAGCAGGCGGCGCTTAATGTGCTTGTGGCTTTAACAATGGTTCAACCTGGATTGGCAGCGATGCTGGCTGATTCATCGGGGGAACCGAATTTGCTGCCACAGGTACTCGCATACGAGCCGCCCGCGCGCGGAGCACCGGGCGATCGCACAGACGCAGGCAGCCGCGATTATCCTCACAACTTTTTAGCTTTGATTCCGGCTACAAATTTAGGGTTGACAGCGATCGCACATCCGACTTTTTGGCTATACTTGCCGACTTCATTGCCTGATGATATTCGCTTTGAGTTTGTGCTGCGGGACGAACAGCAAGAGGTAGTTTTCCGAACAGTTTTTGAGCTAGAAAAAGCAGTGGGAATTGCGAGTTTTTCCTTGCCGCCCAATTCACCTCCTCTGGAAACTGGCAAGAAGTATCAGTGGTGCTTTTTGTGGGGGAATATCTCCCGCCACGGGTGGGTTGAGCGGGTGGCAATGAAACCAGAAATTTTGGTTCAGCTAGAAACAGCATCGCTGAGGCAGCGCGTTTTGCTGTTAGCTAAACACGGTTTGTGGTACGAAACTCTCACAGAATTAGTTGCACTGCGCGGCAAACTGTTGAGCCAATTACAGGCAGCTACTTTAGAGGAGAGGCTGCTAATTTATGCTGAAAATGACTTGCGGTATGAAGCGCTAGCAGAGCTATCTGGATTTGAGAAAATATCATCTCTGGCGACTTTGGATGCTGACTGGGAGGCTTTATTGCAGCATCCGTTTGTGCGCCTGCACGGGATAGTTTCACCACTTTAAAAGGCTTTCCGGCCCTGTTCCAGAAAGAGTAAGTTTTTTTCTGGCCCTTTTCTTAGCCCGCCTATCAGGAACAGGCAAGATGCCTGTTCCACAAAAATTAAGTCAACTAAGCGATGAAATACCCGATATTAAGCGTCTACAATACTTTTAATACAGAGCCGATCGCCCGTTGGTCATTTGATAAAGCAGGCAACTTGACGAGCGATCGCCCGGAACTCCCTCCGGCACGCCTAATTGACAGTATTTCCCGTGCTGTTGAACCATTAGAAAACGGGTCGCACGAAAGCCTCTTGCTAACAGGAGGTTGCGTTACTTTCCCAGTTACTCCTTTACTGGATATAGGCAAAGAAGACTTTTCTATTTGTGCGTGGATTCGCACGGAAGATTACGGAATTGTCAAGATTATCGATAAGCGAATTGAAAATTCTGGCCCTATGCTGGGCTGGTCTTTCTTTATTTATCAAAGCAAAATTAACCTGCAACTAGCGGATGAAAAAGGTTGGCTAAACTGTGGTTTAGACCATATAGAAAAAATTCTTCCTTTCCCAGTTGTCAGCGACAATCAATGGCATCACGTTGCGGTTGCTGTCGATCGCGATCGAGTGGATGGAGGGCGCTGGTATGTCGATGGCAAGGAAGTAGGTGGGCGGTTCAGACCAATATTGCAACAGGGTTCCCTCAGCAATAATATTCCTCTGACTGTTGGCAGGCGCTCGGACGGTTTCGGAGGCGTTTTTCGGGGAAATATTGGGGATATTCGGCTCTACAAAAGGGTGCTGTTGGCAGCAGAGGTGCAGTCGATATATCGATCGATTCAGTCTCCTATTAATAATAAAATTGTTGTTCCCGATCGAATGATGAAAAGAGCAACAAGACAGCCCCGCGAGAAAGATTCCTTCGGGGACAGTGCTAATAGTTCCCTGGAAAGATATTCGCAGGCGATCGAATACTATCAGCAGTCGCTAAATATTCATAAAAACAGTGGTAACCGCTACGGAGAAGCGAACGCTCTGAACAATCTAGGCGAGATTTACAGTTTGCTGGGGGAATACTCGCAAGCAATTGACTGTTACCAGCAGTCGCTAAATATTCAGCGAGACATCGGCAACCGCAGTGGGGAAGCAGCTTCTCTAAACGCTTTGGGAAATATTTACGATGCCCTGGGGGAATACTTGCAAGCAATTGACTGTTACCAACAGTCGCTAAATATTGAGCGAGAAACCAACAACCTTCATGGAGAAGCTAGTTCCTGGCGCGATTTGGGGAGTGCATATCATTCCCTGGGGGAATACTTGCAAGCAATTGAGTGCCAGCAGCAGTCCCTAGATATGGCGCGAAAAATCAACTCTAAGCATAGAGAAGTGAACTCATTGAACGCTTTGGCCCGTACATACGTTTCCCTAGGGCAACATCAACGGGCGATGGAATACTCTCAAAAGTCCCTGACTCTGGCGCAGAAAATCAACAACCGTTATGGGGAAGCCTATTCGTTGGTTACTCTGGGCAATGCTTACAGTAATTTGGGGAATTACTTGCGGGCGATCGAATACTACCAGAAATCCTTAGATATTCAGCAGGAAATGGGCGATCGATCTGGGGAAGCGACTTCCTGGCGAAATCTGGGCAATGCTTACCGCTGTTTGGGGCAGTGCCAGCGGGCGATCGAATACAGCCAGAAGAGTTTAGAAATCGCGCGCGAGATCGGCGAAATGGCGTCAGAAGGGGCAACTCTCAACAATTTAGGACTGGCTTTATTTGACTTTGGCAAGTTTGCAGAAGCTGAAACATTCCTCCGCGACGCGATTCAAATTTGGGAGTCACTTCGGGGAAGATTGGGCAACCACGATAACTTTAAAGTATCTATTTTTGAAACCCAAGCAGCAACTTACCGCCACCTGGAAAAAGCCCTGATCGCCCAGTCAGAAACAGAACAGGCGCTGGAAATTTCGGAGCGGGGGCGGGCGCGGGCTTTTGTGGAGTTACTGACTGCTCGGTTATCTGCTAATTCAGGTGCGATACCCAATATTAAGCCGCCTACGATCGAGCAAATTAAACAAATTGCTAAATCACAAAATGCAACTTTTGTCGAATATTCGATTTCTTTTTTAGAAGAACTTTTTATTTGGGTAATTCACCCGACGGGCGAAATTGCATTTCGCCAAGTTGACCTCAACTATCAACATACTTCGCTCAAAGACTTGGTTTCCGACTCTCGCGAGGCGATCGGCATCAGGAATCGCGACTTCAATCCTACTCTAAAAATTGACCCAGGCGATTTAGTTAAACTCCACGACGATGCCCCTAATTGGGAACCTTGGCAAGTCATATCTGTTGATGAAACTCACAGCATTCTCTCGCTCTGGCAATCCTCTTTTCCCGAAGGATTGACTATTCCCAGACCTACAATTGATGTAACAGCAAAAGTGCAATCAAGCCGCACCAATCACCCGCGATTCCAGAAACTCCATCAACTGTTAATCGAACCAATTGCCAATTTGTTGCCGACAGATCCACAAGCCAGGATTATCTTTATTCCTCAAGGTGAACTGTTTTTCGTTCCTTTTCCGGCCCTGCAAGATGCTGCGGGTAAATTCTTAATTGAAAAACATACTATTCTAACTGCTCCTTCGATCCAAATTCTGGAATTAACCCGCCAAAAACGGCAAGAGATTTCTGATTGGGCTGGGGACATTCTAATAGTAGGAAATCCGACTATGCCCGAAGTTTCTCTTGTAGCGGGAAAACCCCCGCAGCGGTTATCTGCTTTGGCGCATTCAGAAACCGAAGCCAAGGCGATCGCCCAATTGTTCCAAACCCAAGCGCTTACAGGCAATTCGGCTACCAAAGCCGCCGTACTTCAGCGGTTGCCAAACGCCCGCATCGTCCATTTTGCCACCCACGGATTGCTCGATAACCTTCGCGGGCTCGGCAGTGCGATCGCCCTTGCACCCGATCGCACTGATAGCGGTTTGCTGACTGCTGAGGAAATTTTGAACCTGCACCTCAACGCGGATCTGGTAGTTTTGAGTGCCTGCAATACCGGCATGGGGCGGATTACCGGCGACGGCGTTATCGGTTTGTCTCGCGCTTTAATTTCGGCTGGTACGCCCAGTGTCATTGTGTCTTTGTGGGCGGTGCCGGATGCTCCTACAGCCGATTTGATGGTGAAATTTTATCAAAATCTCGATCGAACAGGCAACAAAGCTCAAGCCCTGCGAAACGCCATGCTGGAGACAATGCAGCAGCATCCAAATCCCAGAGATTGGGCGGCTTTCACACTGATCGGCGAAACATAATTGATTAAATTTTGTAAAAAATTGCCAAAACTGCGAAAAAATTAGTTTTTTCGCTGAAAGCTCCACAGAAACTCGATCGCGCCAGGATAAGTCATGTGTCGATTTAATTTCTTCAAAAAAGTCACGCTTGCGATTGAAATCGGGGCAACCACGGGAGGATTGCCCCTACTGCACAAACTTTAGTCCACTCCTAGCGGACTAAAAAATAAAGACTGTTTTCATACACCTGCTCGCTTTCCTAACTTTGCACCCTTAACAATAAATTCAAAAATTATGACAATATCTGCAGATCGAAAAGCCAAAATTCTGGTTGTAGAGGACGACGCCCCCATTCGCACTCTCATCTACCGCTTTCTGAATCAAACATATCAAGTACAATTTGCCGCAGACGGCCAAACAGCTCTCGAAATTTTTGAAGAATTTAACCCAGTCCTCGTGATTTTAGATTGGAATTTGCCCGATACAACCGGCTATAAACTTTGCCAAGAAATGCAGAAGCGCACTAATGTTTTAGTCGCGATTCTCAGCAGCCGCACCGCCCAAGAAGATCGAATTAAAATCATGAAAGCAGGTGCCGATGATTTTATGTGCAAACCGTTCTGTCTTGAAGAATTGGCAGTTAGAGTAGAAGTCTTGTTGAGGCGGGCGAGATCCGTCAATCCGCCCAACCTTGTCTTCGGCCAATTAGCGATCGATTTACTGAGTAGGGAGGTGAGATTGAAGGAGCAACTTCTAACACTGACAGCCTTAGAATTTGAAATATTGTGTTTTTTGGCCTCTCATTCGGGTAAAGCTTGCAGCCGCCAACAGCTAATCGAAAAAGTTTGGGGGTGGAAATCCAATTATGCAGCAGAAGAGCGAGTGGTGGACGTGCATATCGGCCAAATTCGCAGGAAAATGGCTAAAGTTGATGCCGCTGTTCCCAATTTTATTCAAACTGTTCGGGGATACGGTTATACTTTCGCTCCGAGCGCTCGCAGGGACAGGGTACTTGCTAATTGAATCATCATCATAATTACGACTGGTTCCTAGGTAGAGCGTGGGAACCAGTTAATTCGCTCTTTTCCCACCCTGCCTACTCCCCTTTTTAAAGGGAGTAGGGGTTGAGTAGGGGGCAAGCTAAGGGGGCATCTACGGGTAAAGGAAACACGCCCTATAGGGAATCGAGCGGCTAATCAAAATACAGCATACTTACTCGATTTTCTAAAGTTTGAACCATTAACAATAGAGCCAAAAATTATGACGATATCTACCGAGCCAAATTCCCAGATTCTGGTTGTAGAGAATGACGCCCCCGTCCGCAATTTCATCTACGGCTGTCTGAATCAGACATATCAAGTACAATCTGCGGCAGACGGAAAAACAGCTTTAGAAATATTTGAGGAATTCAACCCAGTCCTCGTAATCTTGGATGGGAATTTGCCCGATCATATCGGCGTTAAACTTTGCGAAGAAATGCAGAGACGGAATAATGTTTTTTTAGTCGTGATGTCCAGCAGCGGTACAGGCGAAGAAGATGGAATTAAAATCATCAAAGCAGGTGTTGATGATTTAATCGGCAAACCGTTTAGTCTTGAGGACTTGGCAGTTAGAATAGAAATCTTGTTGAGGGGGATGAAAACCGTCACTCCGCGCCATCTTGTCTTCGGTGAACTCGGGTTCGATTTAATTAGTAGGGAGGTGACATTGAAAGAGAAAACTTTAGCTCTGACGGCCTTAGAATTTCAACTATTGTATTTTTTGGCAACTTATCCAGGTAAAGCCTGGAGCCGCCAACAGCTAATCGAAAAAGTTTGGGGATGGAAATGCAATGACCCACGAGACGAGCAAGTGGCGGACGTGTATATCCGTATGATTCGCAGGAAACTGGCTAAAGTCGATTCGGCTGTTCCGAATTTTATTCAAACTACTCACGGAGACGGTTACACTTTCGCTCCGATCGCTCGCAATAACAAGGTAAGTAGGTAAGCGGGATTAAACACAGCTATGTAACAGTATGTAAACAGGGCTAACTTAGCCACACTTAGGGCATTTGGATACTTTACGATCGTTTACATAATTGTGTTTTACAGCGCCTACCTACTTAGCCTCATTTTTGGAATTTAAGGGTGAGATAAATGAAAATAATCCAGCAAACAGCAAGTGAATTAATCATTCAGACTCAAAGCATATTTGATTTTTGGCTCCCTAGCTGTTTATTCATGGCAGTTGGACTGATATCGCTGACTTTTGACTATCATGCAGCAACCCTGAGCTGCCAGCGATTGCAGGCAAAACAAGGAAATTGCCAGATTGTGCGATCGAATTTACTGGGATCGAACATCAAAGAAATTGAGCTTGCTTCTTTGCGGGGAGCTAAAGTTGAAAGATGCGGCTATAAAACCAGAGTTGTACTTTTGACTTCTGTTGGCAATGTTCCTTTCACTGCTCACTCCACTAATTGGGGAACCCAAGACGCTGTGGCTTCTGACATCAATTTTTTTGTTAAGAATGCAAAAGATCGATTGCTGCGCTTAAGCCAAGACGAGCGCTGGCTGGGATGGACAGGAGGCATATTTTTGCTCGCAGGAATCGCAGTGATCGTCTTGAGAAATAATGAAACCTACAGCTTCGATGGAAATTTAAACACCTTGACTGTTAAACAGCGGGGTTTGTTGGCACGTAAAGTAATGGAATACTCTCTGTGCGATATTTATGGCGTGGAAGTCGATCGAACAAAAGATCGGGATCATGACATTTGGTACGAAGTTAGACTGTTAGTTTGTGGAGGCTCTCGCATCTCCCTACCCCGCACGATGAACCCATACCAGCAAGCAAAAATCGCTAAAGCGATTAACAACTATCTGCACCAGCAAAATAACCAAAAATAGCCGATCGCGATCGGGAGCATCTCAATGAAAGCCGCCAAGCTAGAAATTGGAGTTGGGAGCCAGGAGCTAGGAGGAAAGAGTCAGAAGGAAGGAGCCAGAAGAAGTGTTTTTACAAATATGAGATGCTCCCTCGCGCTCAACCCGATTTCTCAAGGTTGCGGACTTACTTATTGTCATTTCGGCCCAAAAGTAAAAACGATCGCAATTAAACCCGCTGCTACCATTGCCAAAGCTGAGGGTACCAAAGGCACCCACCAGCCCCCGATTAGGAAAAACCAGCAAACCCCGCACGAAATCCCCGCAGATGCGATCGCCCCCGACACCACGTGCAGCCTGCGTCGGCTGACAATCGCGATCGCGCTACCAACTCCTGCCCAACCCACAATCCACAGCATTTGGGCCCATTCAGGTGCAATTTGCAGCAGCGGGCGCCGATCCAAAACAGCGCTGATAATTTGACTCGACATTTGCGCTTGAATTAATACCCCCGGCATTTTCTGGGAAGGCGATTCTCCCGCACTGTAGGGCGTCAAAAAATAATCTGGATTGGAAATCGGAGCCGTCACGCCAATAAAGATAATTCGCTCTTTTATCCAATGGGGATTGACTTTTCCCTCTAATAGTTCTGCCAGCCTGACTCGGCGAACAAAATTTTTGGGTTGTCGGTAATTGAGCATTATTTGAAAACCGCGGTCGTCCAAGTTTTGATAAGCGCCTGTACTGCCGTGAATCGGTGCAAAAACTGCATTACCCAGCCTTATCTTATCTCTGGGAATATCTTCCGGTTTGATGCCTTTTGCTGCTAGGTAATGGAGGGCAGCCCTCGCGCTCAAAGAGTGATCTGTAGTACAAGGATCGCTGCTGTGCGGCTGCATAAACAGCAAGTGGCGGCGGAGAATGCCGTCGGCATCTGCCACCACATCGCTGAACCCGAGGCGCTCTTTTGGCAGTGCGGGCGGCGGTTTGATGCCGCATTTGTTGGGTTTGCCGGTTTCTTTGACGCTGCACAAACCAATTAAATTTCGATCGCCCTGAAAGCGAGCGGCTAATGCTGCATAACCGGGCCCTAAAGGGCGATCGCGGAAGATGTCCAGGGCGATCGTTTGCGCCCCATACTGTGCCAATTTTCCCACTGCTTTTGCGATCGTCGCATCCGGCAGCGGAAAGCCGTATTGGTTGATATCCGTTTCCGTCGCCTCCACCACCAGCAAACGCGAGTCTGAGCTTTCAGCAGGACGCAGCCGCATCAGTTGGTCAAAAGCTTGCAATTCCCATATCTGAAGCAAGCCCAGCGATCGCGCTCCCATGACAGAAACAGCAGCAGTTGCGATCGCCAACAGCCCGATCTGAAAGCGGCGCAGGCGAGATAAAGGTGGAGGATTGCTGACAGTTTCCGGCTCGGGTTTGTGCAGCAACTCTTGCCAAGTTGGCGGCTTGGATGCCGGATTTTGACAAATAATCGGCAGCCAATCCGCACCGGGAATTTCTGACCCTAATTCTGCCAATCTTTGCCTCGCCAGGCGCACTGCCACATACAAAGATTCGCCGCTGCAAAAAGCTTGGAGAAAATACTTTAAAAAATCTTGGGCAGCTCGATCGGACACCGGTTCCCGCATTACGATCGTTTGCGGGATGCCCAAATCTTCAAGCTGTCGCCCTATTCCCAATCCATCGCAGGAATTCAAAATGGCCAACTGCAAGCCGCTGCTAACCGCTAGCTTGAAACCGTGTGTCAGTTCTTCTACTGTTAAACTCTCGGTTTGATTGATATAAAATTTACCCGATCGGCCGTCGCTGCGGGTGGAACTGTGTCCGGCAAAAAATAAGATATCCCAGCTTTTTTCCCAAAGCTGATCGCCGATTTGGCTGCGACTTGGTTCTACTAAAAAAGTAACTTCTGCTGAGGGCAATCCTGCAAGTATAATTCTATCTTGCTCAATATCAATTTTTTGACTTTCCCCCAAAATTGCTAAAATTTTTACGCTGCCTTTAGCGGAATTTCTGTTGGCAATAGCCGGTTTTTTATAAGTTGCGGGACTCAAAGCAATTTCGGCTTTCGGGTAGCGCTCAAAAATATCCCAACAGTACCAAGGTAGCCGCCGCAAATCGATGTCGTCAGTTTTGATTAAAAATCGAATGGTTTCCGATGGCATTAATTGTTCGAGCAATGTTTCTTTGAGTTTGCGAAACGGTTCAGAGTTGAGCCAGCTATTGATTTGCTGGCTTAACTGTTCCCGCAACAAGCGGCATTTGGCCAACTGTTCCGCACGAGATCCCCTAATGCTAATTTCGATCGGCTTAATGCGGAAATCTCCCAAACTGCGGTAGGTTGACTGCCAGCGATCGTAGTGTTCCGCTATTTCTGGTTTCGGAGGCAGGAAGGCTTGGATTTCCACTGCTGGCCGATCTCCTTCCGCGCCGATTTCCAGAGAAACTCGCACCCCTTTTATCAAGTTATCATCTAGCTTCAAAACAACTAATTTCGGCATGGCTAACAACTGATAAGCCCAGGCGCATCTAAATTTTACAGTCACGGCGCGATGAAATTCTTGTGGGCTGGCCATCCTGCCCGCCCAAGTTCAATTTCCATGCTGAACAACTTATAGCAAGCGAGCCGCTTTAGGCGGAAAAATTCTCTGCAATACAGAGTTCTTTCAGTTTTACCACAACGCTGAAACATTCTCCGCGATCGGCGGCAAATTCTAGAGTCATGTAGCCGTTACCGCTGCCGGCGCAAGCTTCCATGACAGTTTTTCCCTCGCCGTCGGTGACTTTCAGAGTCAGATTGAGCGGCAAGCTGTCTGCCCCGCTGGTGGGATGTACCTGCACTTTAATATTAGTTTCAGTATCGGTTGTTGGTTCGATCGCCACCAGCAAAGCTACCGCTGGGGCTGCTTCTATTACACCCCTCCAGAAATTAGGTTTTTCCTGAACAGAGTCGAGGGTTGCTGATGCTTTGTCCGAGATATCTGCTGTCAGATGGATTATTTTAGCCCGCACGACTGCGCTGCTGTAACGACGAAAAGCTAAATGAGGTTCTTTTGGCACTAAAATATCTTCTACAGACTGCCAACCTGCCTCAAAAATATTGTGCAGCCACTGGCGCAGTTGTACAGTTTTTCGGCTGCGTTCCAGACAATCCAAATGTTGGATAAATTTGTCAAAACTTTGCAATTTATCAATCGCTAAATCCCCAGCCATTGCAGTTTTCATAAATCCCAGTAAAGTAGCTTCTTGTCGCTGTATATCGATTTCAACTGCTACTAAACCAATGCGATCGTCCGGTATTTCAAGCGGAATGTAACAAAACTTGCCCGACTTCAGAGGTCGGCATTCCAAATGACCTAGTTGAGTTAATTTCAAGTCTGCTGCATCGGTGTAAAGGCGCATGGCCGCGTTCCAACTGTCGCTGGCATTCAAGTCTGTGGGAATGTCCATCATTTCCAGGTAATCTTTTACTGCACACACAGCTAAAGTGTTGAAATAAACTTGCTCTTTTTTTTCCGGGGATGTCACTCCGTCAAGATTTGAAAACTTCTGTGCCAGCCGCAGGGCTGCGGCTGTAATGGGCAGGGGAATAGATTTTTCTCTGATATTTTCGGTGCTGTTATTCATCACGGTTTTCCTTTTTTACAGATTTTTTTTAGGACAGGAGTTGTCCTGCCTTTATTCCAGATATCCTTGATTTTTCGCAAAATTTCGCAAGCGGGGCAGACATTCTCTTTTATAAAAATTGGGTGCGGTTGACGGCGGCAAGTTAAATTCAAGAGCAATGTTTTTCCAGGGAGTCTCCGGGGGAAGACGCCTCAGAATTAAGGTTTGGCAAGTGACATCGGGGCGTTCTTTGATGTGAACGCTTCTCAATTCCCCCTCCGGATCTGCCCGCACCCATTTTTTTGTCTCTTCTAGGATGGCTAGCGGACTGTCTGAATAAGTCGGCGGGTTTTCGATATTATTGATCAGGTTAATTTCTGCTGAGTCTTCTGAAATCAAGGGTAAATCACGTCTAACTTTTTCCTGCGTTTGTTCGAGAGTAAAGTCTTTCAGTCGCATCTTGAGATATTTGTCCAGCCAAGTAATGACGCTGCCCAGATTGCGATCGTAAGGTTTGTTTGCGGTGTTCGCTTCGCAAACATTGCGACAAAAATACACCCAAGTTTGCTGTAAAGCATCGTTGTAATGAGGCGTGTCTTCTTGCCAAAGTTTGCCGGATTTTACAATCAGCCTCACTATCTCGCTGAGTTTTTCCCGCCGCATCAAGCTTTTGGGCGGATGCGAACAGGCTTCAGCAACTAGCTGTTGGAGTTGTTGGTTTAAATTGTTTTCCTTATCGTTGGTGTCGGGCATCGGCGAGCGCCTCCTTAAGAGTCTCTGGATGAATGCTGGACACGGCATTTGCTGGTTTAAATTCCACGATAGAATCCCTGATTTGATTAGTTCTAGACGCATTTCAAGATAATTGTGTCATTGGCAAGTGAAACGAAGAATCTCAAACCCTTGTAACACCGCCCTTGAATGCGTAAGTCCTGTTGATTTTTGGCAGCCGAACAGGTGCTCTGTGCCAATCAGTTATCAGCATCGTGCGAGAAATTTTCGCGCAAATTAGGCAAAAAATTTAAAAAATATTTAGTTGACAAATGCGAGGAAATGGGGTAATTAATCAATTTTAGATTGAACTCACGGATGTGTCCTCTGCCTCCTCTGCGGTTTAAATAATTCTGAGCCAAGCGGAAACGATATCAGCGATCGCCCGAATCTGCCCCAACATCCGCTAGCTGCGCGTATTTCCCTGTATTCCCAATGGCCTACTTGCTTATTTGCCGAGAACTCATATACTTTGTCAAGTTAAGAAAATATTTTTTTATTCATCCAGGAGCGAGAAAAAAAAATGTACATTGTACAAATTGCCTCGGAGTGCGCCCCCGTCATCAAAGCAGGAGGTTTGGGCGACGTAGTTTACGGTTTGAGTCGGGAGTTACAGAATTCCGGCCACTGCGTCGAGATTATTCTACCCAAGTACGACTGCATGAGGTACGACCACATTTGGGGACTTCACGAAGCCTACCGGGATTTGGCTGTGCCCTGGTACGGCGGCGAAATCCTCTGCGATGTCTTGTGCGGCTGGGTGCACGGGCAGTTGTGTTTTTTCATCGAACCTCGCTCTCAAGATAACTTTTTTAATCGCGGCTGTTATTACGGGTGCAATGACGACAATATGCGGTTTGCATTTTTCAGCAAAGCCGCTTTGGAATTTTTGCTCAGAAGCAACAAGCGTCCCGATGTGATTCACTGTCACGATTGGCAAACGGGTTTGATTCCAGTCATGCTGTTTGAAATTTACAAATACAATTGGATGGAAAATCAGCGAGTCTGCTATACCATTCACAATTTCAAACATCAAGGCATGGGCGGTAGCGATATTTTGAGTGCAACGGGTTTGAATCGAGAGGATTATTATTTTGATTACGATCGCCTCCGAGATAACTTTAACCCTTTTGCTATCAACTTTATGAAAGGCGGCATTGTTTACTCGAACTTTGTCACCACGGTTTCGCCGCACCACGCTTGGGAAGCTCACCTCGGCGAGTTTGGCTACGGTTTGGGTCACACTTTGCATTTATATCAAGAGAAGTTTCGCGGGGTGCTCAACGGCATTGATTATGATGTGTGGAATCCTGAGAGCGATCGCTATATTCCGCACCACTACAATCAGAAGGATTTGGCAGGAAAAGCCAAAACTAAAAAAGCTTTGCGCGATCGGCTGTTACTGCGCGATGCTGACAAGCCTATTATTACCTTTATCGGTCGTTTGGACGACCAAAAAGGCGTTCATCTCGTCCACCATGCAATTTATTACTCTCTGAGTAAGGGAGCGCAATTCGTGCTTTTGGGTTCCGCGACGGAAGCGGGAATTAACGCGCATTTCCAGCACGAAAGACAGTTTTTAAATGATAATCCAGACTGCCATTTAGAACTAGGTTTTAATGAGGAACTGTCGCACTTAATTTACGCCGGTGGGGATATGATTGTGGTTCCCAGTAATTACGAACCCTGCGGGCTGACTCAGATGATCGGGTTGAGGTACGGCACTGTTCCTGTGGTGCGGGGAGTTGGCGGTTTGGTGAATACTGTGTTTGATCGAGATTACGACACCCGCCACCTCCCGGAAGAACGCAACGGTTACGTGTTTTACCAAACAGACTACTCGGCTTTAGAGTCGGCGCTCGATCGGGCGATCGGATTGTGGTATGACTATCATGATGAATTTGAAAAACTCATGCTTCAAGGCATGAATTGTGACAATTCGTGGAACTATCCAGCTAAAGACTATGTGGAAATTTACGAGCTAATTAGACACAAATAAGCCGTAGGATCTCAGATGCTGCACCATTGTCAAGAACGGGCTCTGGGGCCCGTCCCACAAAGAATGAGTTTTCTCGCTTCACAGGCCGAAAAGCCTGTTCATAAAAGGCTTATTGAGAATGGTGCAACATCTCAGATGAAATTGTTGTGGGGAGTCGGGTTGGGCGTCCCGCCCGCCCGAAAAATACAACGCAAGATGCCCGACAGCTTATAACAAAGTCTTTTCGGAAAAAAAATGCCCGTTGAGCGAAGTCGAGACCGGATTTCTGACCACGAATTTCAAAGGTGGTACCCGCCACGTGATTTATCCGTGGAATCAATCCAAAATCGAAAATCGAAAATCTTCAAGAAAGAGCATTTATCCGTGGGGTCGCCTCTAAAATCTAAAATCTAAAATCTAAAATCGATTGACCTGCAGTGCGTCAGCCCTAAAATAGTTACCCTCTCGATCATCAAATAAGAATTACTTGCATTAATATAGTAAAGCAATGACTATAGATGGCTGTAGAGAGACCATCGTGTCAATTACCAGATGAAAAAATCTATCATTATAGAACAATGAGCATTTCTCGGCGTATTTTTCTTGCCAGCGGTACAGCAATGGCTGTCGTGGCCCTGGGGGAACTAAGCAAAAAAGCCCCTGTCGCAGCCCAAACCGGGACTCTCAACCTTTATTCAGCACGTCACTACGACACTGATAATGAGTTGTACCAAAGCTTCACCAAAAAAACTGGGCTCAAGGTTAATCTCGTTGAGGCGGATGCTGACCAACTAATTGAACGGATCAGAAGTGAAGGTGCAAATAGCCCTGCTGATGTTTTCATCACGGTGGATGGTGGGCGTTTGTGGCGGGCAAAACAAGCCGGTATTCTGCAACCTGTTTCTTCAACAGTCCTGACATCGGCAATTCCAGCAAGTTTGCGAGATCCTCAAGGCTTCTGGTTTGGTCTATCGCGCCGGGCACGGGTGATTGTTTATAACAAAGGCAAGGTGAACCCTGCCCAATTGTCAACCTATGAGGCGCTGACAGAACCTCGGTGGAAAGGCAAAGTTTTAGTGCGATCGTCCACTAATATCTATAATCAGTCTCTGGTTGGGGCTATGTTAGCAGCTCATGGAGCTCAAAAAACAGAAGCTTGGGCACGAGGATTGGTGGCTAATTTTGCGCGTCCTCCAGAGGGAAATGATACGGCGCAAATCAAGGCTGTTGCTGATGGGGTAGGCGATATTGCCATTGTTAATACCTATTATGTAGCTCGCTTAATGAAATCGAAAGATCCAGCAGAAAAAGCGATCGCGGCGAAAGTAGGTGTATTTTTCCCCAACCAGCGCGATCGCGGTACCCACGTCAACATTAGTGGTGGCGGTGTAGTCAAAACCTCCCGTAACAAAGCAGGCGCGACCAAATTCTTGGAACACTTAGCCAGTCCCGAAGCGCAACAAATTTTTGCTAGGAGTAATAATGAATACCCTGTGATTTCAGGTGTGGCGATAGATCCTGCCGTTGCAAGTTTTGGTACATTCAAATCTGACCCTCTCAACCCTGATGTGTTTGGGAAAAATAACCCCGAAGCTTTAAAGGTTGCCGATCGCGCCGGATGGAAATAGAGGCTTTTTGAACAAAAAGCTACTCTTTGTGATTCGGCGGTTGAAACCGCCGAATCCCATCAACTTTAATTTTTAATTTTACCATCCGGCATTATAGCGCCTGTCAGGTTTGCCCCTTTCAGGTTTGCCCCTGTCAAATCAGCACTATTTAAGTCAGTTTCACTTAAATCGGCATTACTAAGATTGGCATTATTTAGTTTTGCACCTCGCAAAAAAGCCCCCTTGAGATTTGCATTACTCAAATCAGCATTTGTGAGATCGGCAGAAAATAAACCTGCTTTTTCCAGAGAAGCACCTTTTAAATTTGCACCTTTGAGATTGACGCTATCGAGTAAGGCTTCATTAAGTTTGACATTTTCTAGCATAGCACCTTCCAACTTAGCACCATTGAGATTAGCGCTGGTTAAATCCATGTCACTTAACTTGGTATCAGTCAGGTCACATCCTGGACATTGCTTAGTTTTTTGTAATGTTTCGAGGGGACCCGCCACCTGTTTTTGGCATCCAAAGGTGACAAAAATAGTAAGTAGTAACAAGGAAATTGTGCCAGTAGTGCGGTTAAACATTGCTAAGTTTTTATTAATCATCTTGATTTATGAAGGAAAAAGAATAGGCAAGAAGGGTTGATACATTCTCCTGAAACCCGCCAGGGAATAAATTCCCCCTCTTATAGCTAAAGTCGGTTGAAACCGACTGAAATCCTAGCTGTCTAGTCGTCTTCAGACGACTTTCGCTATGAGACTGGGGTTTCAACCCCTGTCGGACTTTCGCTATGAGACTGGGGTTTCAACCCCTGTCTGACTATAGCTTTAAAAGAATCAATTACCTCTGCAAACAGGGAAGAGATTTGGCGGTTATAGTGTTGAAGACTTGCGCGATCGCGCAATTTTCCAACTTAATAAAATAACCGGTAACATCCCCACTAAAACAATTGCTAATGCAGGGCCAGAAGCTTCAGCCAATCGCTCATCTGAGGCAAGTTGATAAGTTCGCACAGCCAAGGTATCAAAGTTAAACGGTCTAATAATTATAGTAGCAGGTAACTCTTTCATTACATCAACGAATACTAACATCATGGCAGTTAGTAGACCTCCGGTCATCATTGGTGTATGAACTGTAACTAAAGTTTGCATCGGGCTATAACCCAAACTTCTCGCCGCATCATCTAAATTAGGCTTAATTTTGCTCAAACTTGACTCTACCGCATTTAAAGAAACAGCTAGGAAGCGAACTATATAGGCAAATACCAAAGCTGCGATCGTACCACTTAACAACAAGCCTGTAGAAATTCCCCAGTTTTCACGCATCCAACTATCAAATAGATTGTCAAATTTTCCAATGGGAACCATAATCCCCACTGCAATCACAGAACCAGGTACAGCATAGCCCATTGCCGCAACTCTCGTTCCTAACTGCACTCCTAAATTAGGATATAACCGTAAGCCATAAGCCATAATCAAAGCAATAACTACTGCTAATATTGCTGTCAGTGTTGCCAAAATTAAACTATGACGGGCAAAGATCCAAAAGCGTTCATCTAAGGTTAGTTGCCAATTAGCTAAGGTCAACTTGACTAAAAGACCCGCTGGCAATAAAAAACCAAAAAATAGCGGAATAAAACAAGCAATTACCGCTAAATTTTTCCTGATTCCTTTAAGTTGATAAGTTTGTAGTTGGCGATAGCGACTGCTAGCTTGATAATATTTAGTCCTACTTCGCGACCAGCGTTCTAGTAATATTAAACCTAGAACAAATAATAATAGCATCGCCGCTAATTGATTGGCTGCAATTCGTTCTCCCATGCCAAACCAAGTCCGATAAATACCTGTGGTGAATGTATCAACTCCAAAATACTGAACAGTACCATAATCGTTGAGAGTTTCCATCAAAGCCAGTGCTAAACCTGCTACAATTGCGGGTCTTGCCATTGGTAAGGCAACTGTCATAAAACTCCGCCAAGGGCTACAGCCCAGTATTCTACTAGCTTCTAGCGTACAAGTTGATTGCTCCAAAAAGGCAACTCTTGTTAATAGGTAGACGTAGGGATATAAAACTAAGATTAGCATTAAGATTGCTCCTGGGAGCGATCGCACGTTAGGAAACCAATAGTCTCCATAACTCCAGCCAAATATATAACGCAAAGCACTTTGAACGGGGCCTGAAAATTCTAAAAAGTCTGTATAAGTATAAGCTAGCACATAAGCTGGGGCCGCTAAGGGTAAAAGTAATGCCCATTCAAATACGCGACTGGCCCGAAAGCGACACATTGTTACTAGCCATGCACATCCTACGCCAATCACGACAACACCAAAGCCTACGCCGATCATTAACAATAAAGAGTTGACGATATAACGGGTTAAAACTGTATCGGTTAAATGTTGCCATGTATCTTTAGCTTCAAAAAAGATACTGGATAAGACACTGATCACTGGTATGGCGATCGGCAACGCTAAAGCGATAACCGCCAGTGTCCACCCACTAGCGGATAAACCGCGTAAGGTCGATCGCCATTCGATTGTCCTGATGCCTGTTTGCTGTAGTGATTTTTGGGAATTTTTCATCGCTAGTAAATTGTCTAGCTTGCTAGTTTATCAGTATGTGTAAACATTTGTCAAGTCTTTATGACAATTTATATCACTAAACTGGTTTATTGTAGAATAGTAAGTTGTTGATTATTTATAGCAATAATGGCTCGACCGATAATTCTGCATTTGGATGGTGTAACAAAACAGTATGCCCAAGCAGCATCACCTGCGGTGGCATCTGTCACCCTGACCTTACATCAGGGAGATATCCTGGGGTTGTTGGGGCCATCGGGTTGTGGGAAAACAACGTTGCTGCGGTTAATTGCTGGTTTTGAACAGCTACAAGCAGGGACGATCGCTCTAGCAGGAAAAACTGTAGCCAGTGTTAATATGTCAGTGCCACCGGAACAGCGAGACATTGGTATGGTGTTTCAAGACTATGCACTCTTCCCCCATTTGACAGTCGCGAAAAATGTAGCTTTTGGCTTGACGCATCAAGGAAAAGAGTCAAAGCATAATATTCACAAAGGTGTCACCGAAGCTTTAGCGCTGGTGGGATTAGAAGGATTGGAAAACCGTTATCCCCATGAATTATCGGGGGGTCAGCAACAGCGAGTAGCCCTGGCCCGTGCTTTAGCGCCTAGACCTGCGATTATTTTACTAGATGAACCGTTGAGTAATTTAGATGTACAAGTACGGTTAAGATTGCGTCAGGAAGTCCGCGAGATTCTCAAAGCAACGGGAACTTCTGGTGTATTTGTCACGCACGATCGCGAAGAAGCACTTTCGATTTCTGATTGGGTAGCGGTGATGCGTCAAGGTCAATTAGAACAGTTTGGCACTCCAGAGGAAGTTTATCAAGAACCAGCATCTCGATTTGTGGCTGAGTTTGTGACGCAAGCTAATTTTGTTTCGGCATCGCTAAAGCAGGATTTTTGGGAAACAGAAGTAGGTTGTTTTGCTGTTAAAGGTAATTCATTTGTAAAAGTTCCTTGTGATGTTTCTACTGAAGGAGAATTGATGATCCGGCAGGAAGATTTAAGTTTATACTTAGATGAAGATTCGGCTGTTGTGATTTGCGATCGCCAATTTTTAGGCAGAGAAAATCGTTATTGTTTAAAAACACCTTCGGGCGAAAAGTTATATGCACTCACAACCACAGGAAATGTTTTTCCCATTGGTTCTAAAGTTCGGTTATCTTGTGGTGAGAATTCTCCCTTAGCTTTCTTTGTTGGTAAGCCTAGGCCATAGCTAATGGCTAATTGCTAGTAGGGGAAAAATCCTCTCCCTCTTCCCATCTCGGAGTTTCCCCCTCTTGCTTCTTCCTTATACTGTCTGATAGGTTTTCTGTCTATCACTGTTGTCAGGGAAGGGGCTAGTCACGATATCCTCTGCTTTTATACCCGCTGCAATCAGCGCTTGGCTTAGACCTTCCTCGAAGTTATCTTCTTCAATTACAACTTGATTATCGACTAAACGAGCATGAAATAGAATCGTGTCAATCCAGCGCTGTTTATCCCAGCCTGTAGCGAGAATCAGAAAGTGACCCGAATCGACATCACAGACGGGGTAAAGCTGGATTGCCTGTAAACGCGGTTGGGCGCGAGTTGCTTCTTGCAGGGTTTTTTTGAGGATGTCTGCATAGCTTAGTGAGTTATCCATTGGAGAATCACCTCTTGATTTGGTTCGTAAACTAATAAGTTAATTTTATTTCGCTGGACTGCTAACTGAAAAATCGGTTTTTGAAAGTGTTTAATGTAGATGGCTTGGCTCACAGCTAAAAACAACTGACGCTCCGGTTCTTGGCCTTCCAATGCCCATTTGTAAAGCCTACGCAGACATCGTTTTTTCCAGTTCACTGATGACTGAGGGTGAATCGAAGTCTTTGATTTCAACAGCGATTTTCTGCCCTTCTTTTTCCGCACTAAAAAACTTTTATGCTCCTAAGTCGGCTTTCAAAAGTGTCTGTTCTAACACTAAGACTAAAGGATCGTCCGTAATTGTCCACCCGTCTTTTTCGAGGGTGCGACGTAGAGAGAAGTGTAAATTATCGCGTCTAGACATTCGACATTCGAGAATTGAGGTTAGGAAAGATAAGCAGGGACTTTTTGAACTCCTATGTCTTGCAGATATCGCTTATTATGATATAGGGTAACACATCTGCGATACAATTTAAGTTATACGTCATATAAAACTGGTAGGGAGTTTAAATGGCAAGGCAACCAATTGTTCTCAATGGAATAGAGTTCAAATTCCAGAAAGATGCTATTGAACACTTCAGAAATATGTTGGAGCGCTATCGAAATTGTCAAAGCATAGCAGGTGATGATCACGATATGTTACTAGCTCTTCTGGAGCGCCATCCTGAAGCAGATAAAAAGATTGGATGTGGTATAAAACGTTTGTACAAATATAGAACCGATATGCCGACAAGTTGCTTTTGGATAGAAAGAACAGATGGATCTAAAACAGATTTTTCTTATCGCACAGCGATTTCTGCTAAAGGAAAGTCTCTTTATCAAGATTTTTTAGAAGCCTGCCGTGCCGCTGTTCAAGATGATATTCGGCTAACTAAAAAAATATTCTTTGAAAAGTTTGCCGATCAGGATGGAAGAGTTGAATGCGATATTACTGGTGATAAAGTAGCTATTTATGAGAGCCATCTTGACCATAAAAAGCCCTTGACATTTCAGGTTCTTGTGAACACTTTTATTGGCGCTAATGATATTGAAATAAAACCTGAAATGTTGTTAATGTCCCAGGATGCCCAGTTTCAAACAACTATGATTGATCAAGAGTTAAAGGATAAGTTTCGACGATATCATCATAAAATGGCGCAGCTTAGGGTTATTAAAGCGGAACAAAATCTTAGTCTTGGCGGCTCGGAGAGAATTCGGAAGAGCCGTAATCCTGTATTGATTCCTAATGAACTTGTAGGTGACTGACGTATCACATCCCTGTGGGAGTGGATTGACTCAGATTTCTGGTGCATCGCGAAGTTTTCTGGCAGCCACTCATACCAATTTACTATGAAGCTGCATTTAATATAACGCTAAGGACATAGTTCCAACAAGAAAGACATCAGCCTCATTTAGTGTATGTTCATAGTGAATTGGTATCAACAGAAATGTTACATTTTTTTCCGACAGGTGAATGCGATCGCCCGCAACTCCTTCCCATCGCTCGCCCTCTTTCCCTCTCCTCAAAAAATACAGCCACCACCAAGCCTCAAATCACATCCGGCTCGATCGCCTGCGTGCGATCGCCAATATGCCGCCAACCCCGTCAGCAACAAATTCCCCTCGCTATCCCACCAACGCAACCATTGCTGAGTCTGATTTTGATAACTGCGGAACCATAGGCCCAATTGTACTCCCATGAGTTCGATCGGCTACTGAATGGAACAATATTAAAAAATAAAAGCCTTTCATCCCCGGACTAAAGTCACCGGGATGAAAGGCTTTTGCACGTTTTGACCAGCCTTCAATCTGGTTGGTTTGACAGATTTAAGCTAATTTTATTCAAATGAAAGTATGTTAATTTTCAGACTTCTGTCCTTGCGATTCTCGCACAGCAACTTCTGAATCCGGCTGATTCAGAGCCATTTCTAGAGATTTTGCAATCTCGACTGACTCAGGAGTACGCTTAGAAAATCCCCAGACAAACATCAAGACAATACTGGAAACTAGCAGCCATTGCGGAGGAACTAAATCGGGATTAATTACTTTCACCAACAATCGCATTCCCACGAACCCAACTGTGATGTAACCAGCACTTTCTAGGTGAACGAACTCATCCAGCCAGCGGATGAACAACCCGGCCATGAATCGCAGGGCAATAATTCCAATAGTAGCGCCTGTTACTACGATAAAAGTGTTGTCAGACACAGCGATCGCAGTAGTAACGCTATCCAATGAAAACGCTAAATCCGTAAAAGCAATCATGGGAATTGCTTGCCACACAGACGCAAATCTGGGCCCGTGATGTTCTCCTTCAGAGTCTGTCTCTGAAGTAAAATGTTGGAAAACAAGCCACAGCAGGTAGAGAGCACCAAGCAGCTCAAACTGCCAGTATTGGATCACCCAAGTAGCCGTTAAAATTAGGGCGATCCGCAGTACAAAAGCAATTATCAAACCCAAGTTGAGAGCTCTTTGCTGATCCTTGGCATCTTCCAAACCTTTAGAAATAGACGCCAGGGCGATCGCGTTGTCAGCCGAAAGTACAGCCTCCAAAGCCACCAAAACCAACAATAATAAAAAGCCGTCAACTCCAAAATTGGGTGAAGCGTCGAGAAATTGATCTAGCATTAACTATTTTGTGCACCTAAAATTGGCAAGGGTCGAGCGCAGCGCAAATTACCCGCTCTGTCTAACATTAGTGTCACCTTCACTTAAATCTTAACCTAACGCGGTAATTCTGTGGGAGGCGATCGTCCGAACAACGTCCGAAGGAAGCAGTCCCAGGAAACAAGGAAAAATTCTCCCCCTCCGATACTCAAAAACTGGGCCACTGGGCCACTGGGTCACTGGGCCACTCCTCCCCGGAGGCAGCATTTGTGTTGCAAGTGGTAACGCAAGAAGTACAAACACATATCGTGACCTACAATCCTTATTCACGCTATGCGTATACATCGACAAGCTACAAACTAAATAACTTATGATAGAATACTGATAGAAGCCCAAAACCCTTCTAAACCGTACCTTGACAAGTAAATAATATGTACGCCAAAACCAGCAACAGCACCCCTGACACAATCAAAGTACAATCTGATAAAGGTTCACTCCGGTTACAGTTCAGCACCCGGTACAATCCCATTTTTGGGGGTAAGCGCAAGTATCAGCCACTAGGCATGAAGGATACGGCCGAGAACCGACAGAAGGCAGAAGCGATCGCACATCGGATCGAGAGTGACTTGCAACATCCTGACTGGGAACAATTGTTTGACCCTACTTTTGCCAAGTATGGGATCAAGTCGCAGTATGCAGCTTTACAGCTTGCAGCACCCATACCAGAGTCGGAACCTGAGATGACCGTAGGTGAGATGTGGGAAGACTATCTAGTCTGGAAACGACCACAATTGGAGGAAACCACCTACCGTAGTAGTTATGAGGCGGCGTATTCAAACTTAATCAAAGGATTGGTTTGGAGCAAAAAAACAAAAACCTTCACGGACGCCGGCGATGGTTTACTTGACACTCGCTTAGGGACTCTTGATATCGAAAAATGGTTTAATGAGTCAACACGGACGCAAGCTATAAAGCAAAAAACACTCGCAGCACTCTCAGAAGCCTTTGCCCGCTTGCAATCCCTAGGCAAAACTAAGCTTGCAGCTAACCCGTTTATACTTTCAAATAAAAATGAGAACAAAACGGATAAGTACAAGCCAAAAGTTGACGCCGACGGTATTGAGAGGGAATGGTGGGACGTACCAGACAATGAGTCTGACAATGACGAGCGCGATCGGCGTTCTTTTAGCAAGGCTGATATGCTAACCATCATTGATGCCTTCTACAGTCACAAAAACGCAGCGCTGCGACAGGTAGCACCCTTAGTCGAATTTCGTTTTTTAACGGGTTGCCGAAGCGGGGAAGCCTTCGCTCTCAGGTGGCGTGATTGTTTTCGTGGCACAAATCAAAACAACATTGTCTTTAGCCGGAGCTATGACGGACACTTTAGGGTGACTAAAAATACCAAAAACGGTGATATCCGCATCTTTAAGATGTACCCAAAACTCAGAGAACTTCTGTTAAAGATAAAGACCGAGAATGCACAGCCTAACGATTTAGTCTTTTCTAAGTTAAATGGGAAGACTTGGGATAGTCCAACTATACAAAAGATATGGGATGGTCGGATTGAAGTTAGAGGCGAAACCGAATACAATTACCCCGGTGTAGTTACTCAATTAGCAGACGATGGTTTGATTGAAGGCTACTTACCGTTTTACAACTGTCGGCACACGTTCATCAGCTTACAGGCACACGCTGGCACAGATTTATTCTTACTAGCTACGGCTTGTGGTAACAGTGTAGAGACAATCCAAAAACATTACTTAGGCGTTAACCCTGATGTAAGTTTTGCCGACATTTGACCCTCACCTTGACCCGCCCCAACCACGGGCACGTCTTACATTGTTTTTTCATTTGTTCCTCACTTTATTTACCTTCATTGCCAGCTACTTAGCTGGCAATGATAAGAATGTAGTCACCTAAAAGCTGTCATCAACTTTCACTACACCAATACCGCAAGGCGGTGGGAAAGCGCCCTGGTAGTTGAGTAAGCGCTCCCATGTTTGGTGTGACACCTTGTCTCCAAAATGTTGGATGTAGGCGTACTTGCCCACTATTTTTGCTTGTGCGGTATAGCGACTTATTTGTGCCGATGATATGCGTGTACCCCGCACAATGTCGTTATGCGGCAATTTAAGGGTCGCAGCCTCAATCATGGGGAACTCATCATTTAATGACCTCAGCACAGCTTGAACCACTGAGGCGGCTGGCAAAACAAGAGCCATTTTAGCGATCGCACGCGGTGGTAGTAAGTAGGTAGTGTTAGGGATGTTTTCGTAAGCTAAGTCAACTTCGGCACTAGCGCGACGCACATCATTTCGTGTCAGTACCAGCAATCCATCACCCTGTAGTTCACGGCTCTAATACTTGCAAGCTCGACTGATTTGCTCTTCTGTCACACCATAAAAGCTTGCTACCCATGCGGTTGTCGCAACCTTGCAGCCGTAGTAGGAAAGCAGGTTATCGATAGTTTCTGTGACACCAGCATTGTTTGTGGGGGCGCTGCAAAGTATGTCTACAGCGTCATCGTGAGTAATTTGGTCAAAGTACGTTACTCGCAACCGGGAATCAATAAACAGTTGATTAAGTACCTTTGCTGTAGTGACACTGCTCTGTTCCTTATCTGCTGTAGCTTTAGCAGCATTGAGAGAGTTGACTTTATGTGAAAACTGGGTCATAGTAAAACCATCCGTTAATTGGTAGTTCAATTGGCGGTAAATGCACCCCGAAGTGTTGATAGCACCTAGGGGTGTTGTTTTTGTAGCTATCTACACGATCGTACGTCTGTCAAAATTTGTCGATCGCTCGCAACAATTTGTTACAAAGGGGTTTAGTCGCAGGATAAGGTGTCTCATCAGTTCCGGCTCTGTTGCAATCCTCCCCACTAAAGTACAAAGTAACACCGTTCGTTGCTGCCTACTTAAAGCTAATAAAAGAGCCTCACAAAAACCGTGAAACTCTAATAGGTTTGTATTTTCGCCATAGTGTTCTAGTTGTGTTCTAGTTTGCGCCTAGAACGATCTGGAACCGCGTAGACCTTACACTGGTGCTGATGGCAGTACGACCTAGAATGCAATCGGGAACGATGTGACTGTGATTACTTGCACTCTACCCTAATAAAACAGCGTGTTAGTGCAGCAAAATGCACAAGAGACCTATATAGGTCTCTAGAAAATAGAGAGCAAAGTATCAAAAAATATTTGGCGGAAACCCTATGGGTTTCGTCCAGAAAGTATGGCGACTTTTTGCAAAAAAATGTTGTCAGACCTATAGGGTTTGACAACATACATTTCGACAAAATGTACTGTACTTTTTCACTTTTCTACTGATAACTGTTTCCTGAATTTCGTGCTAAGATTTGTGCAGTTCGTCTATGACGACAAAAAAATCCCGCTACTCCTGGTAGAGGCGCGAGAAACAAGAAAATATACATTTTGACTTTAAATATATCACTTCTTTGCCGCCAACGTAAGCGGCAACCCTTGCCGACAGGGTATATCTGGCTTCTTGATTCTCTCAGTATACCACCAGGGGTAGCGGTTTAACTTCACTAACAAAGGAATAAACCACTATGGATAGCCTATCACGCAATTCCGCTGCATCGACCGTAGATTCCGAAAATCTTCACATTTCTTCACATCACCTTGCCCACATCACTGCACGGGGCATTAAAAAGGAATGGGCTTTAGCGAACTGTAAGTAGTTAAACAAAATTAATTACATAAACAAATAATATGATATAATAAAAGTATTAAGTTGTACTTAAAGAGGTTTTATATGTTTTCACTTCGAGATATTAATCCACTTTCCTTGAAATTGCTAAACCGAATTTATCGCGAAAGTAGACATCATCAAGTGCGTCAAAGCAATACTCCGGACAGTTTTTAAGCAGCCAGAGTACCATAAGACAAGACTGAAGGAAGGTTAGGGTGATTTAAAATCA
>NZ_JAUBTR010000069.1:7004-35614 GCF_036705045.1 Microcoleus sp. BR0-C5 | reverse complement strand
ACTCCCACACCGACTCCGGCGCCAACTCCGACGCCCGCGCCGACTCCTACTCCCACACCGACTCCGGCGCCAACTCCGACGCCCGCGCCGACTCCTACTCCCACACCGACTCCGGCGCCAACTCCCACTGAGACACCGACACCGACGCCGGCGCCCACTCCCACTGAGACACCGACACCGACGCCGGCGCCCACTCCGACACCGACACCGACTCCGGCGCCAACTCCCACTCCCACACCAACTCCCACTCCGACACCGACTCCGGCGCCGACTCCCACGCCCGCGCCGACTCCGACTCCGACACCGACTCCGGCACCGACTCCCACGCCCGCGCCGACTCCGACTCCGGCACCGACTCCGGCACCGACTCCCACGCCCGCGCCGACTCCGACTCCGGCTTCGGATGGTTCCCTGCTCGATGACCTCAACGCCCCGCAACTCGACTCTGCCACCATCACCCCCAACCCCGTCGAACAAACTCTCAACGGCGGCGAAGGTACCGATTTCATCATGGGCGGCGACATCAACGAGTCGATTAACGGACTTGTCGGCAACGATATTCTTTACGGTATGGGCGGCAATGACAACATTGACGGCGGTGCAGATAACGACTCAATCTTCGGCAATAAAGGCAGCGATTTCATCTCTGGCGACGCTGGCAACGATACCATCTACGCTGGCAAAGATAATGACACTGTTGTTGGTGGTGAGGGCGACGACTTTTTAAGGGGAGATCTCGGCAATGATACAGTTGCCGGCGGCGGTGGCAACGACACACTTTTTGGCGGCAAAGATGACGATATCTTACTCGGTGAAGAGGGCGACGACTACATTTTAGGCAACTTAGGAAATGACACAATTAATGCTGGAAACGGCAACGATATTGCCTTTGGCAATGAAGGTGCAGACCTAATTTTTGGCTTATTGGGAAATGACACGCTTTACGGCGGCAAAGAAAACGACAGTCTCGATGGCGGTGAGGGCAACGACTTGCTGTTCGGCGGCAATGAAAACGATGTGCTCTTCGGTGACACCGATAACGATACGCTTTACGGCGGTAAGGGTAATGATATCCTCAGCGGCGGTGCTGGTTCCGATTTCATTTCCGGGGATGTTGGGGACGATACATTGACGGGAGGTTCGGGAAATGATGTGTTTTTCCTAAATCAAAGTTTGGGTAGCGACATCATTAATGATTTCCGCAAGGGAGAGGATTTAATTGGGTTGAATCCTGGTTTGAGTTTTAATCAACTCAGTATTACTTCCAGCAACAATCAAACTTTGATTAGTGTGACGGACACCAATCAATTGTTGGCGAAGCTTAACAATATTACGCCCGGTATCCTCACCGCTAGCGATTTCACTCAGGTAACAATCTAACTGCCGGGGGTAGGGTGCGCTATAAGCAGCCAGCCCGCTTAGAAGTGGTGAAGAAAGCTCTCAAACTCCTGAAATTTGGTGGATGACGTTAGCCCCGCCCCCCCTACGCAGGGCTGTTTCATTCTCGGTAGGGGCCGTGCCAAGAGTGCCGGCCCTTTTGGCCTGAAACCCCCATCCACGATTTGCTCGTGTTTCAGAGATTGGGGCAGCCACGGGGAACTGCCCCTACAAGAGAATGAAACCGCCCTGCCCCCCTACGGGGGCTACGCCAACGCAGAGGAGCGATCGATCTGATTCTTTTCAACAGCCAGCGATGGGTAATAAATCTTGTTTATTGCCGATCGCCCACACCTAGAATGAGGCACATCCGTCTATTGCAATCCTGAGCTGGGTAGCCATAAGTAGCGCCCGAATAAATCCAGCTTTCTCAACCACTAAATTTCCGATTTTTGGGAACTTTTTTCCAGGTAGGAAAAAACTTAAATTAATCAATTTTTTAGGCGAGTTTCCTGGTTTGATCTAATGTGAATGTATCAGGTAATAGCTAGAGATATTCTCAGGAATTCGGAACCCCAAAAAAACTTTTCAGGATTTTACCTGACCAAGGCTTCCCAATGGTTGGCTCCACTACTTATCTGGCTAAGGGTGTGCCTGGCAAATCTACATAGAGAGGTTCCAAGTGCTGGACTATTTACATTACATCCTCTGCTGCATTTAATTGCTACAAAAATCTCAATTTTCACACAGCTTAAGCTGATTAGGGAGACAAGTCTCGGATTTCACTTAGGGATAAAATTCAAGTTTTTGCCTAAATTTTAATCTCCCCTATCTATCACCGAGGTTTTAATCCTGCCTACTGCCTTCTGCATCTCTAGCCTTCTGCTTTCAAGGTGAATCTACCAGCAAATAGTAAACATTCTCATGGGTATGCGAAATGAGTTCAACTTTTGCCACTAACATGGATTCACAATCTGTTCTCCTCAATGCTGGTTCTAAATCTCTTGTCTTCATTGATCCCGACTTAGATGACTATCAAACTCTTGCGGGTGGCGTGCTTCCCGGTGCAGAGATCATCATTTTAGATAAAAATGGTAACGGAGTCGAGCAAATTACTGCGAAACTGCAAACAATTTCTGCTGCGGGGGAAACTGTAGACCAAGTTCACGTTTTTTCTCACGGCAATTCGGGCAGCTTGCAGCTAGGTTCTGCAACCCTGAATTCGGATAATTTATCACAATATGAAAGCCAGTTGCAAGGGTGGCGAAATGCGCTAAGCGACCAAGCAGATATTGTGCTTTATGGTTGCGATGTTGCGGCGGGTTCGGGAAGCGATTTTGTCGATCGCCTGGGCGAGTTAACCGGGGCTGATATTGCAGCATCTAGCGATCGCACTGGCCGCGGTGGTAACTGGAATTTGGAGTTTGCCAAGGGTGATATTGAAGCACCGCTAGCCTTGACTCCAGAGGCAATGGCGGATTATCAAGGGACTTTAAAGACTATTACCGTTACCAACAATAATGATAGCGGGCCGGGTTCCTTGAGAGATGCGATCGCCTCCGCAGCGACCGGCGACACCATTCAATTTGCCTCCAGTCTTGCCAGTCAAACAATTACTCTCTCGAACGGTCAACTTGTCATCAACAAAAACTTGACAATTGATGCAGTTGGTGCAGCCAATTTAACCATCAGTGGCAACAATGCTTCGCGGGTAATCCTCACAGAAGGTTTAACAAATGTTACTCTAAAAAACCTGATTGTTGCCAACGGCAAAGTTTCTGGAACCGATCCGAATAATGAGACAACTAGCAGCGGAGGTGGCATTAAAACTGGAGGTAGCAGCACTTTAACTTTAGAAAATTGCCAAGTCAATAATAATGTTGCTGGTTTTGGTGGCGGCATTTACACGGGTTTCCGCAGCACGACGACTGTAATTAACAGCAAGTTTAGCGGCAATGACGGTTCGCTAGCGGATAATACCGAACGCGGTGGCGGGGCGATCGCCACTAAAAGCGGCGGTGTTCTGACTATCAAAGATAGCGAATTTACCAACAACATAGGTAGCATAGGCGGGGCTGTGAATAACTTGTTGGGCAGTCTGACAATTGAAAACTCTAAATTCATCGGCAACCGCACAAATAAAGACGTTGGCGGGGCAGTTTTCGTCGATGGTGCTAACGCTTCAGGCCCCAATGCAACTCCGGGCCCTATTCCCGGAAATATCATCATCCGTGGCAGCACTTTCGACGGCAATACTGGGACAAAAGAAGGTGGTGCAGCCTTTCTATTTGGTTATAACCAAGATAAAGTGATCTTAGAAAATAGCACTTTTATTAACAACAAGGCTGTAAAAAATGCCGCAGGTCAAGGAGGTTCAGGCGGCGCAATACGTCATGGGAATGCCGAATTGACAGTGACAAACTGCACCTTTGCCAACAACACAGCCGATGATAACGGCGGCGGATTGTGGGTTGGAGAAAACGGCAATGTCAGCATTGTAAATAGTACATTTTCCGGCAACAGGGCGGATAAACAGGGCGGAGGAATACTTGTCGGCAACAGAGATTCATTTTCGACTAACATCGTCAATTCGACTTTTGCTAAGAATACCGCTGGTGGGTATGGGGGAGGTATTACGACTTTTGGAAATCAGCCAATTACTCTCAAAAATTCGATTTTTGATAGCAATACGGCCGGTAATCCTTTTAACGTTAAGCAGCAAACCTCACGAGCATTTATCGACGGCGGAAATAATCTACAATTTCCTGCTAAACTGACGACGACAGATCCTAATGACAATAATGCGACGGCAAATGTGACGATCGCAGATCCCTTACTCGGCCCTTTACAAAATATTAACGGCGCTTTCGTGCTGCCGCTGCTAACCGGAAGTCCGGCAATTGATACGGGTACTGGTGCGGGCGCGCCGGCAGCAGATCAGCGCGGTGTGAGTCGCCCTCAAGATGGTGATAATAACGGAAGTGCGATCGTTGATATTGGCGCTTATGAATTTAACCCTACAGTCACGCCGACTCCAACTCCGACTCCAACTCCGACTCCAACTCCAACTGAGACTCCCACACCGACTCCCACACCGACTCCCACACCGACTCCCACACCGGAACCGACTCCGACTCCCACACCGGAACCGACTCCGACTCCCACACCGGAACCGACTCCGACTCCCACACCGGAACCAACTCCCACGCCCACACCGGAACCAACTCCCACGCCCACACCGGAACCAACTCCCACGCCCACACCAACTCCGGCCGTAGATGATTGCCTACTCGATAGCCTCAACGCCCCGCAACTAGACTCTGCCACCATCACCCCCAACCCCGTCCAACAAACTATCAACGGTGGCGACACTACCGACTTCATCATGGGCGGTGTCATCAACGATTCAATTAACGGACTTACCGGCAACGATACACTCTACGGCATGGGCGGCAATGACAACATTGACGGCGGTGCAGATAACGACTCAATCTTCGGCAATGAAGGCAGCGATTTCATCTCTGGCGGCGCTGGCAACGATACCATCTACGCTGGCAAAGATCCTGATACTGTTGTTGGGGGAGATGACGAGGACTTTTTGAGGGGAGATATCGGCAATGATACAGTTGCCGGCGGCGTTGGTAACGACAGCATTTTCGGCGGTAAAGATGACGATATCTTGCTCGGTGAAGATGGCGACGACTACATTTTAGGCAACTTAGGAAATGACACAATTAATGCCGGAAACGGCAACGATATTGCCTTTGGCAATGAAGGTGCAGACCTGATTTTTGGCGACATCGCTAACGATACCCTGTACGGAGGCAAAGAAAACGACAGTCTCGATGGCGGTGAGGGCAACGACTTGCTGTTGGGTGGCAATGAAAACGATGTGCTTTGTGGCGACATCGGTAACGATAGCCTGTACGGCGGTAAAGGTAATGATATTCTCAGCGGTGGTGCTGGTTCCGATTTCATTTCCGGGGATGTTGGGGACGATACATTGACGGGAGGTTCGGGAAATGATGTGTTTTTCCTAAATCAAAGTTTGGGTAGCGACATCATTAATGATTTCCGCAAGGGAGAGGATTTAATTGGGTTGAATCCTGGTTTGAGTTTTAATCAACTCAGTATTACTTCCAGCAACAATCAAACTTTGATTACTGTGACGGACACCAATCAATTGTTGGCGAAGCTTAACAATATTACCCCCGGTATTCTCACTGCTAACGATTTCATTACTCTGTAATTATTATACTAAATCCGGTTTGTCTATACCCTCGCTCATTCTGCGTATCCTTCGGCGGTTAAAACCAGGGCAACCACGGGGGGATTGCCCCTACAAAAACGAAGTCTGAGTCTCCAGAGTGAGATAAAAGGAGTATTTAAGCCGGATTTAGTATTATAGCATTTTCCAATAAAAAGTAGCCAAGTATGATAAATGTCCTCTAATCTTCTGATGCTATAGCCACACATATTAATCTCTTTTTCCTAATAAAGCGGACTTGATATTATTCCGTTTTAATACGATCGCACAAATGTCTGTCCTCCTCCTTCACCTCGGCATTTGTTCGCAGATAATCCCCCACGCGATCGCACGCATAACCCAGTTCATCGAGTTTGAGAATGCGCTCTAGATCCCATAAAATCACCGTGCGATCGTCCCCGGCGGAGGCAATGAGTTTGCCATCGGGACTAAACGCCGCTCCCCAAACGTTCCCTTCATGTCCGGTTAGCGTCGTTATTTCTGTCCCGTCGGTTTTCCAAAGTTTGAGTGCGCCAGTTGAGCCTCCCCCCACCAGCATTTGACCGTTAGGACTGAAATCAACTGCCATCATGCCTCTAGTATTTCCCTGGAGGGTTTTGAGTAATGCGCCATCGATCGTCCAGAGTTTAATCGTGTCATCCCTGCTGGCAGTTGCCAAAGTGCCACCGTCTGGACTGATGGCAACTTCCCAAACAGGGCTGCGATGACCCTTTAGGGTCTTGGAAAACTTACCGTCAAGACTCCACAACCGAGCAGTGCTGTCGCTACTGGCTGAAAGCAGCCTCTGTCCGTCAGGGGTAAAGTCCACATCGTAAACCCTGGCCCGATGCCCTTTGAAAGTTTTCAGTAAAGTGCCGTCCTTGTTCCACAGTTTGACGGTTTTATCGTTGCTAGCAGAAGCCAGTAGCCGACCATCTGGACTTGGGGAGATATCCCAAACTCCAGCTTCATGACCTGTTACGGTTTTCAGTAACGTCCCGTCGAACTGCCAGAATTTAATTGTTTTATCTTCATTAGCGGTAGCAAGGAAAGGTGCGATCGCAGGATTGGTACCTGAGAGGAAAGCAACGGAGCGAACGGCAGTCTCGTTTCCGGCAAAAGACTTCAGCAACGTGCCGTCTCGCGCCCACAGTTTGAAGCTGCCATCCGAACCGGCGGAGGCTAGCATTTGACCGTCCGGGCTGAAATCCACATCCCAAATCGTGCCGCCATGTCCGTAAAGGACTTTCGAGAAGGGGTTTGTCGGATTCCAGAGTCGAGCTGTATTGTCGTCGCTAGCAGAGACAACTATTTGACTGTTGGGAATAAAAGCAAGCCCGCGAATTCCCGATTGATGCCCTTTGAGGACTTTCAAAAGTGTCCCGTCCGGCTTCCAGAGGTTGATAGTTTGGTCGGCGCTGGTGGAAGCAATCACATCGCCTGCTGTGCTGACGGCGACTTCAAACACTTCCGCACTGTGACCGCTAAGAGTTCGCAGCAGGGTTCCGTCTGGTTGCCAGAGTTTGACAGTGTTGTCAGCGCTGGCAGAGATAATGGCGGGACGTTTTGCACCGCTATTGTCTGCAAGTAAAGCGAACTCAACGTCCCAAACGCTTGCGCTGTGACCTTCTAGGGTTCTCACCAGTTCGCCGTCGAGAGTCCAGACCTTGACCGTATTATCTGTGCTGCTAGAGGCTAGCAGGTTTCCATCCGGGCTAAAGGCAACACCCCAAACCGAACCTTGATGTCCTGTCAGAGTCTTGAGCAGTTTGCCATCAACGCTCCACAGGCGAATGGTGCTGTCTTCACTGGCGGAGGCGATGCGCTGACCGTCTGGGCTCACGGCGATCGCCCAGATCGCAGCCTTGTGTCCCTGAAAGGTTTTGAGCAGTTTGCCTTCCCGACTCCACAGATAAATGTTGCCGTCCACGCTGGATGTTACCAGGCGTTGGCTGTTGGGAGTAAAACGAAGGGCGTAGACGCTGCTGATCGTGTGTTCGAGAGTATGCAGCAAAGTGCCATCCCGTTGCCACAGCTTGGCTGTTTGGTCGCCGCCTCCGGTGGCGATGAATTGACCGTCTGGGCTGACATCAACTGCCAGAACCGGGCTGGAATGCCCCAACAGCCGATTGAATTCTGCCGTTCCATAGATGGCTTGTTGCAGCACTTGTTGAACTTGAGATGGCAACTGGGGGCTGGAATTAGCTAGGCTGTCGATCCTGCGTCTGGCTTTAATGGCACTCACGAGGGCATCTAATCGCTGTTGGGATGCGAATTGCCCTGCGGATGAGGAGGTGAGGGCTTGAACTTCGCTGATGCGGGCTTGCTGTTCACTGGTGATGGCGTAATGATATTGCCAGAGGGCGAGAATGCCAAAGGCGATCGCAACTATTAGCGCTCCGCTGAGCGCCCCAAGAAATCTTCGCTGCCGCTTTGCTGTCTCTCGCTCTAAAACTAAGCGTTTGCGTTCTTCTGTGAGTCTGGCTTCAACTTCTCTGAGCCTCGCTGCTTCCAGCGCTTGCTGCACTTCCAGCCTGTCTAATTCACTAGAAGCGGCTAAAAAGTGATAATCCAAATCGCTCAAACTTTTTCCCTGGGCCCAGTAGGAAGCGTCTTTTAACGATTGTCCCCGCAACAATCGCGATTCATCGGTTTGTTTGGAAGCGATCCAAGCGTTGAAAGCTTGGGAGTAAGGACGCAGTTGCTCTAACTGTTTTTCTACCCATTGTAGGTGAAACACTGCTTGATAAATCCGGTTACTGACCTTTAAAAAACCTTGTTGCTTTACTACCAAACCTGATAGCAGCAGTTCGATCTGCTCTCGACTATCATCCGCTTCAATTTCACCCGATTGTAAGAGGTTTTGATAGATACCTAAGCTACGTGCAGTTAGTTTTTCGTTGCCAAGAATGCGATCGCGAATTGTCTTTAAATGCTCTGGCTCATCTTGCGATTCCCATTTATTGATGATGTTTTCTGTCACCACCGATTCCACAAAAAATCCCTCTGTTACCGGTGGGATTTTTAAATCACCGCTGTGGGCTTTTCCTGCCATTTTTACTACTAATTCACATATTTTTTGAGTTAAAAATGGTTGTCCTCCAGTCCAATCTAAGATTTCTTTGAGAACTGCCTGCGGATTGGGTATGACCTTTTCTAACCCTTTCGCTAATGGTTGAGCTTCTTCTAAGCTAAATCCTGACAAATCGATCGATTTTCCGATATTAAAAGGTGTCCGATTTTTATCGGCGATTAAATCGCTGGGTGTAGCTACTCCGAAAATTACGAAGGTAATCCGGTTGTATTCTGGATTGAGGGCTCGTTGGTTGTAACAATAACGAATCAAGGCGAAAAAGTCATCGACGGGAAAATCTAAGCCTAAAATACTATCAATCTCATCGACAAATATAAAAATTCGCTCATTGGGAAATTTGACTAATAAAATTTGTTCAATAAATTGACTCAATCTTTGCAGGAGAGAAACTTCTTCTTGTTCTTGCCACCAGGTTTTTAAATTAACTTTGCCTACAAGATGGAAACTGCGCCACAAATCCCCAACGATTCCTTTATACCATTGTAAGGGAGTAATGTTTTCGCTACCGATGCGGGTCATGTCGATCGTGCTGCATTGAAATCCTTCTGCTTGCAATCGATGGAAGGTGCGAACGAGAAGGGAAGATTTGCCCATTTGCCGCGAATTGAGAATGTAGCAAAACTCGCCTCGTTTTAAGGCTTGATAAAGTTCGATATCTGCTTGTCGTTGGACATAGGTAGGCGCATCAGTTGTGAGACTGCCCCCAATTTGGTAAGAGTAATCTTTCATAATTTATAGTTAATTGTTTCGGAGAATTTAACGATCGCCCACGGCATCGCACAGATGCCTATCCTCCTCCTTCACTTCGGCATTTGTGCGTAGATAATCTCGCACCCAGTCGCATCCATACTGGAGAAAATCGAGCTGGAAAATTCGCTCTAAATTCCACACAATTGCTGTGGTATCCTGACTGGCTGAGGCGATTAACTTCCCATCAGGGCTAAATGCCACTCCGAACACCCCATCGCTATGTCCCTTTAAAGTTTCAAGCTCTTGACCATCGTACCTCCAAAGTTTGACAGTGCCGTCAAAACTTGCTGAGGCGAGAGTCTTGCCATCGGGACTAAATGCCACTCCGAATACCCCATTTTTGTGTCCCTTTAAGGCTCTAATTTCTGTACCATCCAACCGCCAAAGTCTCACCATGCTATCCATACCTGCTGAAGCGAGAGTCTTGCCATCAGGGCTAAATGCCACTCCCGCTACCTGACGGCGATGGCTGGTTAAAGTGTGTAGAAGTTTGTAGCTGGGCTTTCCAGAGGCGATCGCATTATCCCACTGCCAAAGTTTGACAGTACCGTCCACACTACCAGAGGCAATGAGCTTTCCATCGGGACTAAAGGCAACTCCGTTAATGTGATCGCTATGCCCTTTGAGAGTTGCCAATTGGGTGCCGTCAATCCTCCAGACTTTGACCGTTTTGTCCTCACCCGCCGAGGCGAGTGACTGTCCATCTGGATGGAAATCAACCGCGAAAACTCTACCTTGATGTCCAGTAAAAGTCTTAATTAAGGTTCCATCGAGTCGCCACAATCGAACAGTGCTGTCATAACCGCCTGTAGCAATCGTGGCGACCTTTGGGCTGAAATTTACTCCGAAAACTTTATCAGCTTGTTTGGGGAAAGTGCGAATTAAGCTACCATCAAGCCGCCAAAGTTTAACGGTATTATCACGACTGGCGGTGGCAATTGTCTTACCATCAGGACTAAATTTAATGGTGTAAATTGATGCTTGATGTCCGTTAAGAGTCTTGAACAAACTATCATCAAGCTTCCAGAGTGCGATCGGGCCATCCCAACTGGATGAGGCAAAGATTTTCCCGTCAGGACTCCAAGCCAATCCAGAGACGACATCTTTAGCGACTAGCAGGGTTTTGACCAGAGTCCCGTCAAGCTGCCAAAGTTTGACTGTTCTGTCTAGACTTGCCGAGGCAAGCAAACCACCTTGAGGGTTAAAAGCGATTTTGGTGACGGCATCGCTGTGTCCAGTTAGGGTTTTGACTAAAGTTCCGTCAAGCTTCCAAAGTTTGACTGTTTTATCCGCACTCGCCGAGGCAATGAGATATTCTGAAGGGCTGTTGGCGTAGCCTGCCGGCGCATAGGCAACATTCATAACTCTATCCGTATGTCCGGTGAGGGTTCTGATCACTTTACCGTCTGCATTCCAGAGTTTGATGGTTTGATCTTTAGAAGCAGATGCAATAGTTTGACTGTCCGGGCTAAAGGCAACGCTGTTAACTTCATCTGTATGCCCGGTGAGAGTTCTGTGCAGTTTGCCGTCTGTACTCCAGAGTTTAATTGTTTTATCTTTAGAAGCCGAAGCAATAGTTTGACCGTCAGGAGCGATCGCGACTTGTGAAATATTATTGGTATGTCCTTTTAAGGTTTGCCATAAGGTATAATTCAGCTTAACCTTGGTTGATTTTGTACTGTTTTTACGCCAAATTTTGACTGTTTTATCCCCAGAACCCGAAGCAATTACATCCCCTCTGGGGTTAAATACCACTCCCCAGACTGCATTGTTGTGCCCTTGAAGCGTTCCTAGTTTTGTACCGTCTTTTTCCCAAAGATCGATCGTTTTGTCGGCAGAAGCTGAGGCGATGAGTTCCCCATCAGGACTGAATGTGACATCATTCACCACATTGTTATGCCCCGATAAATGATTATAGTCAACTGCTCCATAAACAGCTTGATGGAGAGCTTCTTTAACTGAGCGTTCGAGTTCTGGGTCTACACCACCTAACTTTTGCAGTTGTCGCTTTCCTCTGATTGCCTCTATGAATGCGTCTAATTTTTGATTTGAGGCGAATAGTGCTTCGGAAGATTTGGCGATCGCTTTGATTTCGCTGACAGCAGTTTGCCGATACTGAAAATACACCGCTAGCCCCAAGGCAGAGGCGATAATTAATGCTATAGTTACTACAAAAAGCAAAAACCTTTGCCGCCTCGAACTTTTTTTCTCTACAGCTAATCTTTTTTGTTCTTCAGTTAGTCTGGCTTCAATTTCTTTAGCTCGTTCTGCTTCCAATCCTACCTGCATTTCTCTTCGGTCTAATTCTTCAGAAGCGCCTAAAAACTGATAATCTAAGTCACTCAAACTTTTACCCTGGGCCCAAGCTTGAGCATTTTTCAAGGCTTGTCCGCGCAACAGTCGGGATTTATCGGTCTGCTTGGACGTTATCCAAGCATCAAAGGCTTGAGAGTATGGACGCAAGGAAGCGAGATTTTTTTCTACCCATTTTGTGTTAAATACTTCTTGATAAATCTGGTTTCTTACCTGTAAAAACCCCTGAGATTTTACTACCAAACCAGACAGCAATAGTTCTACCTGTTCTCGCGAGTCATCGGTTGGTACTTCCACTCCTTGTAAGATTTTTTGATAGATGCCTAGTAGTCTGCCAGCACGTTGCTCATTTCTCAGGATGCGATCGCGGATCGTCTTTAAATGCTCTGGTTCGTCTTGAGATTCCCATTTATCGATGATTTGCGATCGCACCACCGCTTCCACAAAAAAGCCTTCTGTTCCCCGTGGAATTATCAGCACATCACTATGAGATTCTCGCGTCGCTCTTACTATCAATTGACACAGCTTTTGGCTCAGAAATGGTTGCCCAGAAGTCCAAGCTAATATTGCTTTGATAATTGCCTCGGCATTACTAACTACACTCTCTAACCCTTGAGTTAAAGGAGAGGCTTCTTCCAAGGAAAAACCGGGCAAATCTACTGCTTGTCCGATATTAAAGGGAGTGCGCTTTTTATCTGCTATTAAATCGCTGGGTGCAGCTACTCCAAAAATCGCGAAGGTAATCCGGTTGTATTCTGGATTAATGGCTCGTTGGTTGTAACAATAACGAATTAAGGCAAAAAAGTCATCGACGGGAAAATCTAAGCTTAAAATACTATCAATCTCATCGACAAATATAAAAATTCGCTCGTTAGGAAATCTCGCTAATAATACCTCTTCAATAAATTGACTCAATCTTTGCAGGAGAGAAACTTCTTCTTGTTCTTGCCACCAGGTTTTTAAATTAACTTTTCCTACAAGATTGAAACTGCGCCACAAATCCCCAACAATTCCTTTATACCACTGTAAAGGAGTGATATTTTCGCTACCGATGCGGGTCATGTCGATTGTGCTGCATTGAAAACCTTCTGCTTGCAATCGGTGCAGGGTACGCACTAAGAGAGAAGATTTGCCCATTTGCCGGGAGTTAAGCACGTAACAAAATTCGCCAGCTTTTAAGGCTTCATAAAGTTCGGAATCTGCTTGCCTCACTACGTATGTAGGCGCATCACTGGCGAGACTGCCCCCAATTTGGTATGTTACCTGGGTCATGCCGTTTATGGGTGGGTTTAAAGGTGAGTATGTAGTAAATTTATTTAGAGGTGAGGATGTGGTGCTGGAGCTTCATTATAATATAAATAATGCCAAATTTTGGTTAATTACCCCCTTTTTTTTAGTCCGCGTAGGCGGACTTTGTTTGTATAGCAGCGATTTCCAATCGCCAGGAAAAGTGGAGTTTTCAAGGCGGATATTGGATTACGAAAAGAAACTGTAAAGCCGGCTCTAAATAAAGTTGTGCGAACCAAAATATAGGCGGTACAACTCGCAGCTTAGCGTACAGCGGTTGTTATCGATATGAATCAGCCCCATACTAAATAATTTAGAAGCCACTATCGGATCTAATTCCACTCCACACTCAGATTTTACCACTTGTTTAAGTGCAACCGCCAGTTCGGGATACTCTTGCAATGTTGCCCAAAAACTCCGCAGGTAATCTTTATAAATTCCCGCTATTGTCGGAGCTTCTTGTAGTAGCTGATCTAGCCTTACGCTGTTTTGACAGAGGTGGTAAAGAGCTAGCCGCACCAGATAAGGATGTCCCCCCACCATTGCCATCAGTCGATCGGCATCGGGGCCATCTGTCCAATCCAGTCCGTGACGCTGGGCTAAAGCAAGTATCTGCTCTTCTGTAAAATAGGGCAATTGCAGCGGTAAACCGACATTAAAAGGCGATTCAGTTATCTTTAAAGGAATATAAATTTCTGTGGAGTGAAGAACAATTAACCGCAGTTTTCCCAAAGTTTCAATCCGCTTTGCTTCTTCATGCCAGCTTCGCAGCAGCGGCAAAAATTCTCTAGCAATTTTGGGATATTCAAAAATTATATTTACTTCATTTAAAGCTAACACAAGAGGAGTATTTATTTCTGCTAATACATATTGTTGCAAATAGATGGTGCAGCTTACTTTGCTACCCATGTCTTCATCCCAATAATCATCTAATAGAGGTGGTAATTCTAGGTTACGGCTGATGTTGGCACAAAACCAGCGTAAAAATTTATCGATATTGGCTAAGACAGCTTCCTCGGCTTGCTGAAAATCTAAACTTACAGTTCGATAGTCAAGAGAAGTCGCGCGATCTAAAATCCGTAGCAGAAGGGAACTTTTTCCCATCTTCCTGGGAGCTTTAATCCGCAGCACACTTCCTGGTTTGGTAATCTCTCGATAGGCGAGTTCTTCAATTAGCGGGTGAGGGATATAAAATGGCGAATCCAGGGGCACGGGAGAACCGGGAAATTCTAAAGGTGTTGCGAGGCATTGGCTGCGGGTAAATGCTTCAATTAATTCTCGTTCCTCTGTGGTCAGGGAACGTGATTCTACACAAGAGCGAAAATTTGATTTGCTAATAGATGTCTGCAAGATTTGAGAGAGAGATTGCCACAATGATGAGGCGATGTTTCTCAGGTAATGCTCTCCGTAATGAGAGGCAGATGCGATACTTGTATAAGTTTTTCCTTCCCAAACTTGGCGGAGTATGATTTCTTGTACGGGATATAAATCTTTTTGTAATCGCACACGAGTTAGCTGTAGTACCTCATCTATCGTCATAACTGGCAATAACCATATAAGTGTATCGTTGATATTATCACTTATGATTGAGTGTAAAGCTCAGAGCGATCGCCTATTGGATTGCCACACGCTCCTGTCGCGACATTTCTCAGAGGGTAATTGGTCACATCGGTTAATTCTCCTCCGAAGACTATCACTATCAATAAAGAATTCCCTCGCGGGGTAGGGGCGGGTGTATTGAACCTGTCTGCACTCTTCAAGGGTACAAGAGTGAACCAACCTCTACAGGCTTTTGAGAATGGTTCTCTTCGTTAAGTTAAATCTGTGAAATCCCATAAATCTGGTGATTACCCCGTTGCGTGACTGATCGCTGAGTGCTATAACCCAATTTAAATGGGCGCTGGTGCTCCTACTGGAAAGGAATCTGCGCTGAGTTTTTCTTGATCGTTGGCGAAAATGTCATTTCGGTGTCACAGTTGGTAGTGAAGGCAGAATTAAAAATGTGACAGTTGACTTTGCTAAAGCTTAGTCGATTGATGTTAATTTAATTAACAGTAGTTTCAGATCGCTGCATTTACTCATCACAAGCGTTAAGTCCAAAAGCATAATTCTTCTTTTTGTGCTAGCAGGTTTTTTGATTTCCCTGTAATCCTGTTTTAAAAACTTTAGCAAATAACCTAGTTGATTTAATGCAAATGGTTCATAAAATATTTCCTAATTATTTTATTCCTCACGGTCATTGCTACTTGTGGAAGCCTGGATTAGTGGGGCTGCACATTTTGTCCGATGGTTTGATTGCCGTGGCTTATTTTTTGATACCCATCACGCTGATTTATATTGTTAATAAGCGGAAAGACGTGCCTTTTGACTGGGTTTTTATGCTGTTTGGCTCTTTTATTGTCTGCTGCGGGATTACCCATATTATGGAAATATGGACGCTGTGGCATCCTAATTATTGGTTCTCTGGTTTTCTTAAAGCGATTACGGCGCTGATTTCGCTAAGTACAGCAGCAGTGCTGGTGGAACTAATCCCAAAAATCTTGGCTATTCCCAGTCCAGATCAATTGGCGGTGGCAAATGTAGCTTTACAAAAGGAGATTGGCGAGCGCAAACAAGCTCAAGAAGCACTCTCGCAATTAATGCTAGAATTGGAAAAACGGGTTATTGAGAGGACGATCGCTTTAGAATCCACTAATGAACTTTTGCTACAGGAAAATCGCGATCGCTCTTTGGCTGAAAATTCATTGCGGCACTCGGAAGCTAAACTGCTAGAACAAACTCAGCATTTAGAAAACGCTCTGCAACAACTTAAAGGCGCTCAAGCTCAACTCGTGCAAACTGAAAAAATGTCGTCTTTGGGGCAAATGGTAGCTGGGGTTGCCCACGAAATCAATAACCCTGTTAACTTCATTTATGGCAATTTGATTCCGGCTGAGGAATACATTAAAGATATTTTGGCAGTGATTAAGGCTTATCAAGTTTATTACCCCACTCCTGCGCCGGAAATTGCAGACAAGATTCACACTATCGAACTCGATTTTATTTTAAAAGACCTGCAAAAACTTTTTTGTTCAATCAGAATTGGAGCAGAGCGGATTAGGGAGATTGTTAAATCTTTACGAACTTTCTCCCGGTTAGACGAAGCCGACATGAAAAAGGTAAATATTCATGAAGGACTCGATAGCACTTTAATGATTTTGCAGCACCGCTTGAAAGAACAACCAAACCGTCCGCCGATTCAAGTGATTAAAGAGTATGGAGATTTGCCACTATTGGAATGCTACGCTGGGCAGCTTAACCAAGTATTTATGAATATTTGTTCTAATGCTATTGATGCTTTAGAACAGATGGCACAGCAGGGAGATTTGACCAACGGCTATTGGGAAAATAATTTCTCTGACAAGTTACAACACACCTATTGCCCACTGCTAAAAATTCGCATCCGCACGCTTTTAGTTGATGGCAAGTGGGTGCAGATTCACATTGCTGATAATGGCACTGGCATAGATTATGATGCGATCGCCAAAATTTACGATCCATTTTATACAACGAAACCTATCGGTGCTGGTACCGGGCTGGGTTTGGCAATTTCTTATCAGATTATTCAAGCCCATGAAGGTTATTTGCGCTGCACTTCCGAGCTTGGGAGAGGTACTGAGTTTATCATTGAAATTCCTTGGCGATCGCAATTTGGCGATCGGCATCTAGTGCAGAAGCAAGCTGTTATGAATAAGCAGGGTTTAGGCGTTAATAAATAATGCTGAATCCAGCTACACTTTTAGGTTTATTTTATTTTTTTCCTAACTTAGGCATCATCAAATCCCTATTATCTGCCAATAACAACTATTATGTGGGAAGCACTCAAAAATATTTTTTCTCCAACTCAGTATATGCCTCACGGTCATTGCTATCTTTGGCAAACGCCTTTAGTGTGGCTGCACGTAACAGGGGACTTTTTAATCGCGATCGCCTACTATTCAATTCCGGCGATGCTGATTTATTTTATCTTCAAGCGGCGCGATGTTCCTTTTTTAGGCATATTTGCTTTATTCGGTGCATTTATTATTCTCTGCGGTACGGGTCACTTGCTAGAAATTTGGACTTTGTGGCATTCCGCTTATTGGCTGTCGGGGATTGAAAAAGGAATTACTGCACTGGTTTCCTGCTTCACTGCCGCCTCAATGGTAACACTATTGCCCCAGTTTTTGTCTTTAAAAACCCCCCAAGAATTAGAGGCAATAAATCGCAAGTTGCAAAGTGAAATTGCGGTGCGTGAAGAGGCAGAATTAGCGTTGCGCTACGCTTATGATGACTTAGAAATTAAAGTTCAAGAACGCACGGCACAGTTGACAGAAATCAATGGTTATTTAGAAGCAGAAATTAGAGAAAGAATTGTCGCTGAATCTGCTTTACGCGAACGAGAAACTAGGTTAACAGAACAACAAACGGGCTTGCTAGAATTAGCCAAAAATTCTAGTATCTACGAGGGAAATATCAGCGAGGCGTTGAGAGAGATTACGCAAATGGCAACTCGTACCCTGAATGTCGATCGGGCAAGTATTTGGTTTTATCAGGAAGATAAATCCGCAATGTGCTGTGCGGATCTTTACGAACTGACGCCCGATCAACACAGCGCCGGTGCAGAACTGAAAGTTGCTGAGTATCCTAGCTATTTCCAAGCTTTGAATACAGAACAGGTACTCGCAGCGGTTGATGCCCAAACCGATCCGCGCACCCTAGAATTTAGCGAATCTTATTTGATGCCTTTAAACATCTCGTCGATGCTAGATGTTCCTATTACCCATAAAGGGCAAATTGCGGGTGTAATTTGTTTAGAACATCTGGGAACGACCAGGAATTGGACGCTCGACGAACAAAGCTTCGCTAGCTATGTGGCGCAGATCGCAGCTTTAGCAATGGAAGCTCGCGATCGCAAGCAAGCTGAGTTAAACTTGCGTTCTGTCACCGAACGTTTGCAATATTTGCTGGCGACTACTCCGGCGGTGATTTTTAGCTGCAAATTAGGGGGAAATTATGACGTAACATTTGTCAGCGATAATATTGTTTCAATGATTGGTTACGAAGCGAGAGAATTTGTTGATGGTTCCCTTGATTGGCATAGCCTGGTTCATCCAGAAGATCGAGAGATTGTTGCTACTTCATTCGCTCAGATATTGGAAAAAGAATCGATTTCCTACGAATACCGCGAACGGCACAAAGACGGTAGTTATCGCTGGATTTACGATGAGATCAAGTTAGTCAAAGATGCTGCTGGTCTACCTGTGGAGTGCGTGGGTTATGGAGTCGATGTTACTGCTCGCAAACAGGCGGAAATAGCCTTGCAGCAACAAGTTAAAAGAGAGCGGCTCGTGAATGCTATTCAAGAGCGGATTCGCTCATCTCTTAACCTAGAAGAAGTAATGAAAATGGCTGTTGAAGAAATTCGCCAGTTTTTGTCAACTGATAGAACAGTTATTTACCGCTTTAACCCAGATTGGAGTGGATTTATAGCCGTCGAGTCGGTATCTGTCAGTACGATGCCGATTTTGGGAATTGACATTAATGACCCTTGTTTTCGAGAACGCTACGTCTCTGTTTACGAGCAGGGACACCTGCGCGCGATCGACAATATTTATACGGCTGGTATTTCAGAGTGCCACGTTAATTTACTGAGCGAGTTGGAAATTAAAGCTAACCTCGTGGTTCCCATTTTGCAAGGTAAAAAACTATGGGGGCTACTCATTGCTCATCACTGCCGCAGTCAAAGGCATTGGAACTCTTCTGAGATAGAATCTCTCAAGCAAATTTCCGTACAGCTAGCAATTGCCATCCAGCAATGCACCCTTTTTGAACAAGCTCAAACAGAAATTGCCGATCGCAAATTAGCAGAAACAGCATTACAAGAAGCTGTCGTAGCTGCTGATACAGCTAACCGCGCCAAGAGCGAATTCCTTTCTTCTATGAGCCATGAATTGCGGACTCCCCTGAATGCCATTCTCGGATTTAGTCAGGTGATGGTGCGCGATTCATCTCTCAACAATCAACACCAACAGCACCTAGAAATTATTAATCGCGCGGGTGAACACTTGCTGGCGCTAATTAATGATATTTTGGAAATGTCCAAAATTGAAGCGGGCCGAAGTCAGCTTAATGAAAGCAGTTTTAATTTAATGCGCTTGCTAAAAACCTTAGAAGAAATGTTTCGATTAAAAGCTAAATCTAAGAAATTGCAGCTAAATTTGGAAGTGGGTGACGGCGTACCACACTTTGTTAGTGGAGACGAAGGTAAACTGCGGCAAATTTTGATTAATCTTGTAGGAAATGCGATCAAGTTTACAGAGATGGGTAGCGTTACTTTGCGAGTTAAAAAGAAGGTAGAAGAAAGTTTGGGGGCTGAAACCCTAGAGTTTTATGACACACAAGAAAGCTTGGCGGTTGAAAGCGCAGCTATACAAACAAAACCCGGATGGTGCGCGGGTTCTAATCAGTCCGCGCAGGCGGACTTTGATTGTGTAGACGCGAATTCTATTCGCCCGGTATTTTTACAAAAGTCGGAATTTTTACGCCTTCAGTTTGAAATTGAAGATACTGGCCTTGGCATTGCCCCTGAAGAGATGAATAAGTTATTTGAACCCTTTGAGCAAACAAAAACAGGTCAAAAGTCTCAACAGGGGACTGGATTAGGTTTACCAATTAGCCGCAAATTTGTACAAATGATGGGAGGAGATATTACTGTCAGCAGTACACCTGATTTGGGAAGTAAGTTTGCATTTGATATTCAAATCCGCCTTGCCCCTCCCAGCGAGATTAAAATCCTTAAACCGCAGAACAAAGTAATTGGTTTAGCACCGAATCAACCAGAATACCGGATTTTGGTTGTTGACGATCGCGCCGATAACTGCCTAGTCATAGAGAGATTATTATCACCACTAGGCCTCATGGTGCGATCGGCTAGAGATGGTCAAGAAGCTATTGCTGTATGGGAGGATTGGCAACCGCACCTGATCTGGATGGATATGCAAATGCCTGTCATGGATGGCTATGAAGCCACAAGACAAATTAAAGCTCATCCTCTTGGAAAACAAACTGCAATAGTTGCTCTTACTGCTAGCGCTTTTGAAGAAGAACGACAAACTATTTTAGGAGCAGGCTGCGATGATTTCATGCGTAAACCTTTCGAGGCAAAGATATTATTTGCGAAAATGGAAGAACTTTTAGGATTGCGTTACATTTACGAGGAATCTGTTGATGCACCACTAGACAATGACAGCGAAATTAGCGGAGTGACTAGCAATCAATCTGTCGAGTTACAACTCAGTCAAATGCCTCTTGAGTGGGTAGAACAGATATCTCATGCCGCTCATGAATGCTGCGATGAGAAAATTGTCAAGTTGATTGAGGAAATGCCTAGCCAGTTGGCTTTTTCCGCACAATATTTAACTACATTGGTGCAGGATTTCCTATTTGACGATATTATAGAGATAGCACAATCAGCAGTTGCATCGAGGTAAAAATACCTCTTTTCAATCAATGTAATTGGAGGAAGATTTTATATTTTCAAAAGACCTAAATTTAAGCCCATATAGCGTCTCGTTGCTATCTTATTTTATGCGAGACAATCTCCTTTTATATGGTTTCGTTTTTGTTGAGGTAAACTTCTTAAGTGTTAATATCTTTTATTTTGAAAAACTACCGTGAGCGATCGCATGGACAGCTATCAATATCCTACAATTCAAGCCAACATTTTAGTAGTTGATGATAAGCCCGATAATGTGCGGCTTTTATCTACAATCTTGACCGAACAAGGATATCAGGTTCGTAAAGCGCTGAACGGGCAAAGGGCGATCGCTACAGTGCAAGAGTTTCCGCCGACTCTAATTTTGCTGGACGTGATGATGCCAGACATGAATGGATATGAGGTATGTGCAAAGTTGAAAGCTTCACCAAAAACCAGTTCCATTCCCGTGATTTTCTTAAGCGCCTTAGATGACGTTTTAGATAAGGTGAAAGCTTTTGATGTGGGAGCAGTTGACTATATTACTAAACCTTTTCAAGGTAAAGAAGTATTGGCACGAGTGGCAAATCAGTTAACAATTCAAAGTCAACAACAGTTACTTCAAGAGCAAACGAAGCAATTCCAAGAACTTGTCGAACGTTTGCAAAACGAAATTAAAGAGCGGCAGGGGGTGGAGGTAGCTTTACGGCTGGCTCAAACAAAGTCGGATCATTTATTGCTGAATATTTTACCAGCAGCGATTGTTGAAAATTTGAAAAAGGGCCAGGGTTCTCCTGCCCAGAGGTTTGATTCAGCAACAGTTCTTTTTGCCGATATTGTCGATTTTACGTCTATTGCTGCTAGAATGTTACCTCTAGAATTGGTAAATGTACTGAACCAGATTTTTTCAAGGTTTGACCAACTAACTGAAAAACACGGTTTGGAAAAAATTAAAACAATTGGAGATGCTTATATGGTAGCGGGGGGGTTGCCTGTGCCGAGGGCAGATCATGTAGAAGCGATCGCGAAAATGGCCTTGGATATGCAGGAAGCGATCGCGGATTTTCAAACTGACAGAGGCGAACCATTTCAAATTCGGATTGGCATTCATACAGGGCCCGTAGTTGCTGGCGTAATTGGCACTAAAAAATTTATATATGACTTGTGGGGAGATACTGTTAATGTTGCTTCTCGGATGGAATGTCAAGGCTTACCGGGATATATTCAAGTTACTACTGCTATTTACGAACAGTTAAAAGATCAGTATTTATTTGAGGAAAGAGGTGCGATCGCGGTTAAAGGAAAAGGAGAGATGATCGCCTATTGGCTAAAGGCTACAAAAGATAATTCAGCGGTTGAAACCGATGCTTGTCAAACGCAGTCCACTCCTACCGAACTAAGAGAATACCCACATACCCGAATTATTTAAGAAGTCGGGCATCTCACCTAGGAGCTATGGATGAACGTCGATCTAATCCTTAAAAAATGAAAATAATTTGCAGTTTCCAAGTTGTATTTTCCCGGACGATTTCAATGCGATCGATAAATTCTCGAAAGTAAAACCTGCGTTCTGATTCTGATAAATCGAGCCAAAATTGCGGCAGGGAAACTGTTTGGGCAATTTCTCGCAAATTTACTGGGGGTAGTTGCGCTAATTTGCTTTGCAGTTCGGCAATTTCGGTGCGAATTTTGTATGCTCTCAACTCTGCCGTTTCCATGTCTAATATGCCGCTGTCAATCAGGGCCAAAAGTTGCTCTATGATTTCTTGTTTCGATGCGATCGCCCTGACAATTCCTGCTTTAATTCCATTCATATTCGGCATTTGTAACCCAGCAACAGCATCGGGTAAATCTCGACAAATACCGGCGATGGTTAATTGCAATACTTCATCGTAGGAAAGGCCGCTACATTTAGGCTGTTTTGGACAGTTAATCGGTCGCAAATAAAGGTATTCTTTTTCTTTGCGGTAGGAGGTGACTTTGGCAACTGTCATGGGCGATTTGCATTCTGCACAAATTGCTAAACCGGCGAGGGAACGTGGGGCGCTAGCGCTGCGAGGAGAAAGGCAGCGGTTGCGGCGCAGTAACCTGTCTATTTGGGCGGCTTCTTCTCTGGAAATAATCGGGACGTGGGTGTTAGAAATTACTTGGCCGTTTTGATATTCCAAATCGCCTCGGTAGGCGGGATTTGTCAGCCAGCGGCGGCCGGTACTTACAGAGATTTTTTTGTTGTATTTCTTGGCTAAATACCGCACGGAACCTCGCAAGGAACCGTAAATTAAAAAGTGTTCAAAAAAGTCTTTGACGGTGGGGGCGGTGGTTTTATCGATCGTATAACAATCTTTGCCCCGCCGGTAGCCGTAGGGAGCCTTACCCGGTGGAATCCGTGATTTGATGCGGTTGCGGGCGTGTCCTTTACGAATACTCCGGCTGTGTTGGCTGCGCTGGATTTCTGCGAGGATTTGCAGCAAGTTTTGGCGGTTTCGCGGTTCTGTTTCTGCTTGTACGATGATTTCGACGCCGAGGTTTTCGAGTTGGGCGAGGTGCGAACACACTTGCTGCAATGTGTCGCCTAGTTCTTCAAACCGCTGAATTAATAAGTATTTGACTGGTTCTGTTTGGCAGTCTTTGAGGAGTTGCTGAAGTTGTTGCCGCCCTCCTAAGTCTTGATAGGTGCGATCGACTTCTTGACCCCAAATTTCCGATGCGGGTGCTGCTTCCAGTAGCGGTTCGGTGTAAGAATAAGCGATGATTTTCATCTGTTACTCGCTGAGTTCGATGATGTTCCCGTCGGGATCTTGGGTAAATAATGCCGATCGACCTGACGCACTCATTTGGAACGGGCAATTGTGAGCGATTAACTGCTGTTTGGCTGCCTCTAAGTTGGCCACAGAAAATGCTAGATGTCGGTTGCGTCCCCATTTGGCATGGTCTACGGCATCTGGGATGATTGTGGCAGCTAAAATTAGGTGGAGCTGGAAGTCGCCGATTTGATACCAGATTCCGGGAAATTTTAAGTCTCGATCGATTTTTTGCAGTCTTAGTACGGTGCTGTAAAAGTGTTGGGATTTTTCCAGGTTAGAGATGAGGATGGCGCTGTGGAGGGATTGAGTAATTTGCATTTTTGTTGGGATTTATGGTTTTATTTTAACCGCTGATGGAGGCAGATGAGCGCTGATGAACGCAAATTTTTTGATGTTGGTTGAGTTTTTGATATGATAACATTGTCCGTCGCTCTTAATATATCTATTATCAAGTCTTGTAACAAAAAACTGCCCGCTGGGAGTGTTTTTAACAATGGTTTCTCAAAAAAGTGCGATCGTCTCCAGATCGGGCAAATTCCGTCTCCGCAATGTCTTGGTAGTTCCCTTTGTTCTCCAAATTTTGGCGGCTGTTGGCTGCGTTGGCTATCTCTCTTACAGAAACGGAGAGCAGATAGTCAACGATATTGTTAGTCAGTTGCGGCACGAAGTGAGTGCGAGAGTTTACGAACGTGTTCAAACCTATTTGGAAGCTCCGCCACTGGTGAATCAGATCAATCAGGATGCTGTACCTTTGGGGGTGTTGAACTTTGACGATTTGGAGCAAGCTAGACCATATTTTTGGAAACAAGTTCTGCAATTTAAGTCGATCGGTCACGCGGGAATTGCCAACGAAAAAGGTCAGTACCTGCGTGTGGGTTGGGTAAATCGGCTAGTTGGACTTGAAAAACCTCAGCTTGCCCAGCAACTGATTCCGGGGGGCGGCGACTTGATATATTACAACCTTGACGATAATGGAAACCCGACAACAATCGAAAAAAACACGCCCAATTATGACGTTCGCACGCGCCCTTTTTACAGAGTAGCTGTTGAGAAGAAACAGGCAGCTTGGAGTAAAGTTTATATTAATTTTGGCTACGGTACGCTGCAAATTAATGCGAGTCTACCCTATTATGATGCCGAAGGGAAACTAATTGGCGTGCTGACTTGCCAGATGGGACTAGATCAAATTCGCCACTTCTTGCAAACCTTAAGGGTGGGTAATTCCGGTCAAGTATTTATCATTGAACCCCAGGGTGAGTTAATAGCCACTTCGGTTAAAGAACAGCCTCTTTCGGTGGGAATAGGCAAAGATACCAAGCGGATAAAAGCACAGGAAAGCAGCAACAGACTGATGCGTCAAAGTGTGGTTTATCTGCTCGAACGCTTCAAGCATTTGGAAGACATCGATCAAACTGTTCAACTTGACTTTAAGCTGAACCGTGAGCGGCAATTTCTCCAAGTTTCTCCGCTAACTGACAAGTACGGTCTCAATTGGCTGATTGTAGTAGTAGTTCCTGAAGGCGACTTTATGGCGCAAATTTATACTAACACTCGCCAGACTTTTTTGCTGTGTATTGTGGCTCTAATTGTCTCTGTTGGAGCGGGTATTCTCACTGCTAGCTGGATTACTCGCCCCCTGAACCAAATTGCTCAAGCTTCAGAATATCTAGCAGGTGGTGCTCTCAACCAGAACGTTGATTCCAGTCTGATTTTGGAAATTGAAACCTTAAGAAATTCCTTTAACAGCATGGCGAGACAACAGCAAGAATCTTTTGAAACCCTAGAAGATAAAGTCAAAGAACGTACCTCTGAACTCGCTACAGCCACTAAACAAATTGCTGCTCTCAACCAGCGCCTGAAAGCGGAAAACCTCCGCATGAGCTCTGAGCTCGATATGCTCAAACAAATGCAGCAGTTGATTCTGCCAAAACCTGCTGAACTTGCAGCCCTTGAAGATTTAGATATTGCCGGATTTATGGAGCCAGCCTCGGAAGTAGGTGGTGATTACTACGACGTACTTTGTACTAACGGAGTTGTCACGATTTGCATTGGTGATGTCACCGGACACGGATTGGAAAGCGGCATTTTGATGGTGATGACTCAAGCTGCTGTCCGCACTCTTCAGGAAATGCAAGAATCCAACCCGGTGCGTTTTTTAGATACCCTCAACCGCACTATTTATAAAAATGTCCAGCGCATGAACTCCGACAAAAATATGACACTAGCTTTGCTAAACTATGCGAAGCGCACCATTAGTATCAGCGGCCAACATGAGGAAACTCTTGTGGTCAGGAAAGGCGGTAAAATCCAGCGGATAGACACCATAAATTTAGGATTTCCTATCGGCTTAGATGAGGATATTTCCGATTGGATAAGCCATGTTTTAGTAGACTTAGAGCCGGGGGACGGGGTGGTGCTTTATACTGACGGCATCCCCGAAGCTAGAAATATGCACAAAAAATTCTACGGTATTGAAAGACTCTGTGAAGTGGTTTCTCAAAACTGGCATTTGAGCGCCGAACAAATCAAGGAAGCCACCATCGCTGATTTGCGAAAATTTATTGGAGAACAAAAGGTATTTGATGACATTACTTTGCTAGTATTGAAGCAACAGGGAAATATTGTGCATAATTTATGAGTGACGGTCGTCAACGCGGTTCCTACGACGAGGGGTCTTGGATTTACTGGTCAAGCATCGAAGCATAAACCGGATTTCGAGTTCCGCGCCTGTAAGTTATAATATTTTACAGCGAGCGAGTTAAACAATTTTTCGCTTCCCGATTCGGAAGTATAAATTATGAAACCACAAATAAATTTAGCATCATCTAAATCTCCAGAAGAACTCCATACCCAGCTACGGGAGTTGAGCGAAAAACTTGAGGAAGTAGAGGATGAAAAAAATAGCTATGAAACCTTAGTAGAAATTATCACGGAACACTCCACGGATCTGGAAAACCAGATTCGTCATAAAAACCGAGAGATGCAGACTTACATCGAGCAGGTAAAAAAGGTTATAGATGCAGCTATTGCTGTAAAAAACAATAGCTTTCAACCCCAGATATTGTCAGATGTGGCAGCGCGCAGTGATGCACTGGGAGAACTGGCACAGGTATTTTCCCATATGGTGCAAACGGTGAAAGCGCGGGAACAAGAATTAGAGAAACTTTTGCAGGCTTACGGACGTTTTGTTCCCGATGAATTTCTCCAATTTCTCGGCAAGCAAAGCATGGTTGATTTCCAGCTTGGAGATCACGTGAGCAAAGAGATGGCAATTATGTTTTCCGATATGCGTTCGTTCACCACGATGGCGGAGCAAATGACTCCTCAAGAAAACTTTGACTTCATCAATAACTATTTACAGCAAGTTAGTCCAGAAATTCGGAAGCACAACGGTTTTATTGTTAAGTATATTGGAGATGGAGTCATGGCAGTTTTTCCCGATGGCGTTGATGATGCTATTCAGGCAGGAATTGTGAAGTTGGAACAGTTGCAAAAATACAATCAAAGCCGTAAAATAAATGGGGATATACCGCTAAAGATTGGCATTGGTATCCATGTGGGTGATACGATGGTTGGGATTATTGGAGATGCGAATCGGATGCAAGCAGATGCGCTCTCAGATCATGTCAATCTCACCGCTCGTCTGGAAGGTTTGACTAAGTATTATGGCGTATCTTTATTAATTTCGGGAGATGTGGTACAACGTTTGAGTCAACCCGAAAAGTATCATATCCGTTTTTTGGATCGGGCTATTGTCAAAGGTAGACAAGAAGCCATTACAGTTTGTGAGGTGTTAGATGTTGAAGTAGAACCAGTGCGATCGCTCAAAATTCAAACTTTGCCTATATTTGAGGAAGGACTCCAAGAATATTGTCAGGGAAATTTTGCTAATGCCCTAGTTTGTTTTGAACAGATAGTAGCCCTAAATCCAGATGACAAGCCCAGTCAAATTTACCGAAAACGCATCCAATCGCTGTTAGAAAATAGTATTCCTGCTAACTGGAATGGCGTGTGGAAATTCACCCAGAAGTGACATTAATACATCAATTGGAGGCAGAAAAATCATGACATCTGGAAGCTTAAAAACAATGACACAAATCTTTGGAGAATTCATTGAAGAATTTCCTCCTGAACACGACTCCCTAGAACTTACATTTACCCCCAGTTCTCGCCCGATCAAACAGCGCTGGCGCAACAACAGGCTTTCAGCTCATTTTGTAGCCGATTATTTGTCTAGCTTTCTACCTGTGGATGAGGAGGATGCTACCAGCGAAAAACGGATCAAACAAAGCAAGGGAGCTGTGAGCTACGTAGCAAACGAACTGTTAGAAAATGCGATAAAATTCAATAACGATGATACCAATTACAAGGTCAGATTTGGCATCCACTTTATTGGTGAAACCGAGGTGACGGCGGTAATTTTTGCCAGTAATAGTGTCACTTCAGAAGGGGCGAATAAGTTGAAGGAGTTTATTGAAGAAATTATGGCTTCCGATCCCAATGAACTTTATTTGCAGCAGCTTGAAAAGAATGCGGAATCTGAAAGTGACACCTCTGGATTGGGATTGCTGACGATGATTAATGACTATTCAGCTAAGATAGGTTGGAAATTCGAGCCCAGGCCAGATAGTGATACCATCATTGTTACGACTGTGGTTCAAATTAGGGTCTAGTTTCTAGCATTTCAATATTTACTCTCTTGTGCGATCGCAATATTTTAGTCAGGAAACAAAATCACAATGGGCATTCAAGAAATTAAAGGTGAAGATTACAGCATTCAATACGATCGAGAATCAGTCACAGTCACTTTCCAAGGCGAACTCAGCCTGAGCGGCCCAGCAGAGTATGCACCAATAGCCGAATTATTAGATGAGGTCGCCAATGGCGAACCGCCTACTATTACCTTGAACCTAAAACAATTGGAATTTGTTAACAGTTCCGGTATCAGTATGCTGTCTAAATTTGTCATTAGCGTCCGAAAAAAGAAAACTATTCAACTTTTGGTATTGGGTTCAAATGATATTCCTTGGCAACAGAAATCTCTCAGAAATTTAGAAAAGCTGTTGCCAACTTTGAAGCTCGAATTAGCGTAGGATATGTGTAAATTTTAACTACAGTTAACACAGGCGGGACGCCCGTGCCACAGTTAACACAGGCGGGACGCCCGTGCCACACACAGTTAACACAGGCGGGACGCCCGTGCCACAGTTAACACAGGCGGGACGCCCGCCACAGTTAACACAG
>NZ_JAUBTR010000069.1:3357-6904 GCF_036705045.1 Microcoleus sp. BR0-C5 | reverse complement strand
GCGGGACGCCCGTGCCACAGTTAACACAGGCGGGACGCCCGTGCCACAGTTAACACAGGCGGGACGCCCGTGCCACAGTTAACACAGGCGGGACGCCCGTGCCACACATAGTTAAAATAGATAAATTTGGATGTTAGTAAATTGCTTAAGTTTGCTGGATCGGCAGTTCCATGATAAACTCGGTTCCCTTGCAGGGTTCCGACTCGCACCGAAGCGATCCTCGGTGATTCTCTACTAAGATTTTGTAGACAATAGACAATCCTAAACCGGTACCTTTACCGATTTCCTTGGTGGTGAAAAACTGCTCGAACATTCGTTCTTTTATCTGTGGTGTCATTCCGGGTCCCGTGTCAGCAATCCGCACTCTCACGCGATCGGGCCCTGCTAATTCTGTGCTGATAAAAATTTTTAGCGCAGCATTGGGCTGATTTTGTGCTGCCTCGTCCAAAGCATCGATCCCGTTGGTAATTAGATTCATAAATACTTGATTTAGCTGTCCTGAATAACACTCTACAAGAGGCAATTTTCCATAATTTTTAACTACTTGAATATCGCGACGGTCTATTTGAGAATTGAGACGGTTTCGCAAAATTAACACGGTGCTGTCAATGCTGTCGTGCAAATCGCACATGGTCATGTTACTGTTATCGGTTCGCGAAAAGTTGCCCATAGATTTGACAATTTCGCGAATGCGATTGGAACCCATTTGCATGGAAGACATAACTTTAGGCAAGTCTTCAACTAGAAAATCAAGATCTATCTCTTCGATTTTAGCTGTGATTTCGGGACAGGGATTGGGACAGTATTCTCGATAGAGACGCAGCAGGTTCAGCAAATCTTGAGTATAAATTGCGGCATGGCTCAAGTTGCCGTAAATAAAACTAACTGGGTTATTAATTTCGTGGACGATACTAGCCATTAGCGCTCCCAGGGAAGACATTTTTTCGCTGTGGAGGAGTTGAGCTTGAGTTTGTTTGAGTTCGCAAAGTGCGCGATCGAGCTGGGCCGCTTGAGCTTCCGCTTTCGAGGTAGCAGCACAACTTTCTTGATAAAGTTCAACCTGTTTGAGGTCGATTTCAAATTGTTCGATTTCGCTTTCTTGCTGGTATTGACTCACCACGGCATCGAAAGCTTCTAGCAAGTCGCCGCCCGCTGCTTCCACAATGTACTGCAGGTGGGGGTTTTCCAGCATGAGTTCGGCATCAGGAACTTGCACCAATGCTTTTATTTGATCGATATATGCGCGCACTTGTTTGTCTAAATACAGTGGCGGCTCAAAATACATTGCCTTGACGGTGGCTGAAGGCGGACTCAATAAGTTGATGCTGCTGCTAGTATTAATTAAGTCGCGGTGCGATTTTTCCATAAGCTCGATCGCCTCTAACAAATTCACCCGCAGTTTTGCTCTTTCTGCCGCATTCTCCGAGCAAACTAACCTCATGCAAAAAAAAGCCGTTCGTTGGGAAAGCATTCGCTGGCGGCCGCTGATGTTAATTACCGCAGCACTAATTTTTCTGGCTGTCGTAATTTCTTCCAGATTAAAGTAGTTGCTCAGTGCTGCCATTGGTAATACCCCCGACTCCACTAAATGTCTGTAGCTCCTGCTGACACAAGATTTAAGAGCCATAAAAAAAATTGTACAATACACTAATCAATATATTCTGTATTTCCTAATAAAGTAGTATACTAAAACACAATTATTTTCCATTTGTGGCTTATCACAATTTTTATGATTCGGCTTCTTGCACAGTTTTTCTTAATTATTCAAAAATTCACAAGTCAACTTCGCCATAATTGGAGCTTGAGTTTGCGGCAACCCGTGAGTGGCATTGGGAATAATTGCTAACTCTGCCCCCGGTATCTCGCCCGCGTAGGTTTCACAGTGCCATAGAGGAATTGTTTCGTCACTCTCTGCTGCGATAACTAAGGTAGGAATTTGCAATTTGTGAATTTCTTTTTCTACTGTATCAACTGCATCTTCTGGCCGCATCCGACTCATTAAAAATGACCTTGCTACTGGTTGAGACATTAACTCCCTGCGCCACCCGGAAATTTGCTGCAATTTCTCACTTTTTCCCGCTAAACTAGCAAAAGGTTTTGCCAACTGCAAGGCCCAATCAACAACTGGAGTTTCCCACAATAGCGGCCGCAAAGCATCGTATTGACCGCAAAAACTGTCGTCCCGAATTCCGGCTGGTGCTGCTAACACTAAACTGCTGACAGAATTAGGATATTTGAGGGAATATGCAGATGCTACCCAACCGCCAAAAGAATGTCCGATGATGCAGCAGGGTTCGATATTTAGTTGTTCTACAACTTGCCGGACAAAAGCAACTTCTACAGCTACGTCGTAGCGGATTTCTGGTTTGCTGGATTCTCCAAAACCCAACATATCTAAACTGATGCACCGAAACTGAGATTGCAATAACTCAATTAATGGCAGCCAGCAAGTCTTTTCTCCGAAGAAACCGTGCAACATCAATAAGGGTCTGCCGCACCCGATGTCGAGGTAGGTGGCTGTTTGGGTGGTGCTATTGACAAATGTACTTAATGTGTGCTTTTGTCCTACAAGTGCTTGAGACTGCATGGGGATCGACTCCTGATAGGTAAGAAATATTTGTAAAGGATTGTAACAAAAAAGCAGTCCAAACGTTAAACTTCATTACGGAGTACACAGTTAGAAATAGACCATGATATTGTCTATGATTATTAGAAAATTCTACAAACTCAAAGCAGGAGAACACTTTGAACTCTACTTTAAAACAGTACCCGGCTTGCTCTCTTCGCGAAGATGTCAGTGAGTACGTAGCACACCTACAGCTTCACATGACGTTACAAGCTCGCAACTTGCTCCCTACCATTACTACCGCTAAGGATAGTCGCGAACAACTGTTGCAGCAGACTCAGGCTCATTTTGAGAAACGTGTTTCTCGACAAGCTATTTAAACAAATTTAACGATCGCCCGCGGTCGATCGAACTTTCCCACATTTCAGCATCCCAGAAACCCGGTAGCCTCAAAAATACCGGGTTTCTTTTCGGCTAATTATGCAGGGAGCCCGGTTTTGGGTAATATGCGTTGGGTGTGCTTTAAATTTAATGTCTATGCGAATTTCGATTATTGCATTTTTGACTTTGGCGGCGCTGGGTGGTGGCGAATTGGCAGCGCGGGCGATCGATCCGAGTGCCGCACCGACTGAGGCCCAGTTGAGAGAGGGAACCGCAGAAATTGACAGGCGAGATGCCTGTCCCACAACGGCGCAGAGGGAGGAGGATGAGGTGAGTCTCACATCTGGCACCATTCTCCAGAACGGGCAAGATGCCCGTTCCACAAGAGATGAATTGTTTTGTGGCACAGGCATCTTGCCTGTTCATCAAAAGCTGATAGAAAATGGTGCAGCATCTCTCAAGAACGGTGCAGCATCTGTCAAGAACGGGCAAGATGCCCGTTCCACAAGAGATGAATTGTTTTGTGGCACAGGCATCTTGCCTGTTCATCAAAAGCTGATAGAAAATGGTGCAGCATCTCTCAAGAACGGTGCAGCATCT
>NZ_JAUBTR010000069.1:0-3257 GCF_036705045.1 Microcoleus sp. BR0-C5 | reverse complement strand
GCATCTCTCAAGAACGGTGCAGCATCTGTCAAGAACGGGCAAGATGCCCGTTCCACAAGAGATGAATTGTTTGGTGGAACAGGAATGTTGGCTGAAGTACGCGGGGTGCAGCTATCCCCTAGGGAATCTCCCTCACTCAAGTCCAGCCACCATAAAGATTTTACATCTCTGTTAAAAACTCCGGCGACGATCGCAGCCAACGCCGAAATGCCCGAAGCAGTAAACAGCAACGCCCGACAGCTAGGTGGTACTCTACAAATCAGTCAAGCGGGCAATGCTGAAGGTGTTTACGTTGCAGAGGTGAAAATTCGCTTTGTCAATTCCACAGGTGAAGCTGTGGATAAAAAAGGGAATCCGGTTGAGGGCAGAATTTCGGAAGATTTTATCCGAGGTGAGCTCAAACTCAAGGCGGGGGATAACTACAGCCGGGAAGTTGTACGATCGGATTTACAGCAGTTGCAGCAATTGGGATTGTTTGACAAGGTTACGGTTTCGATCGAAGAAGTTGGCACGGATGTTAATGTAATCTACAACGTTCAAGAGCGATCGGCTCGCTCTTTTGGCGTGAGTGCCAGTCTTAGTGATGATGTTGGCGTTGCTATTCCTCTTTCATATACAGATCGAACTTTCGGCCGCACCCCACAGCGGCTGTCGGTGGAACTTGAACCCAGCCTCCGAGGTATCCAGTACGATGTCGAGTTTGTCAGCCCTTACGTTGCCGCCGAAGACCGTTTGGGATACAGTGTGAGAGCTTTTGGCGATCGCAGAATATCGGAAATTTTCAACAAAGATATTGATTTGCCCAACGGGAACCGGGTACGGGAAATTCGGGTGGGGGGAAATCTCAGGTTTACCAGACCTTTGGGCAATTGGCAATCGACTTTGGGACTGAATTATACAAATATCAGCACGCGCGATCGCAACTTAAATATCGCCCGCCGCGACGAGCTCGGCAATCCTCTCTCATTCAGCGGCAGCGGCGTTGACGAGTTATACACTGTTTCTTTGGGTGCGATGCTCGATCGGCGGGACAATCCCTTCAACCCCACCAGCGGCTCGATTCTCAGCCTCAGCACCGAGCAGTCGATACCTCTGGGACGAGGTAACATTGTGAGTAACAGGCTGTTAGCAAATTATATACACTATGTACCAGTAACTTTGCTGGGCATTAGCGAGTCCGAAGCCTTGCCCGAAATGCTGGCTTTTAACTTGCAAGGGGGGACGGTAATCGGGGATTTGCCACCAACGGAAGCTTTTCGCCTCGGTGGCCGCAATTCTGTGCGGGGTTACGATAGCGGGGATATTGGCAGTGGCCGGAGTTATTTTTTAGCTTCCGGGGAATATCGGTTTCCTGTGGGTCAGGATGTTGGCGGCGTGATATTTGTTGATTTTGCGTCGGATTTGGGAACGGGAGATAGCGTGTTGGGGAAACCGGCGGTAGTCAGGGACAAACCGGGGACTGGGGCGGGTGTTGGGGTGGGTGTGAGGGTGCGATCGTCCTTTGGATTAATTCGCTTAGATATGGCTGTTAGCGACTCCGGCGACCTCAAATTTATACTAGGTACCAAGCAGCGATTTTAAATTAGTCATCAGTCACGAGTTAAATGTAGATACTGTCTTGAACTGTCAAGGGGTAGCAGTCAAATAATTGGGGTCGAAAGGCTTTTGGGATTTTAAAATCCCAAAAGCTAAATGTACTAACTTTCGCATCAAAGCACCAATCACCTGCATTTTGACTTTACCGCGCCCCAATAATCGTTCGCTCATAGCTTTGAGTAACGGGTTGTGACGCATCGCTACTACTGCTGGCATATACAGCGCCTTTCGCAGTCGGACATTACCGGTACAGGACAAACGAGTTTTGCCTTTAACCGAAGTCCCAGAACTCCGTTCACAGGGAGTTAAACCCGCGTAAGCAGCTAATTGACGGGCATTGTCGTAATCGGAAATCTCACGAATTTCAGCTAACAATACCGAGGCCGTCTGTTCACCAATTCCAGGAATTGAGGTCAAGAGGTCACGTTGTTGTTTTAAATGTGGGTACTGGTCAAAATGGTCGCGTCGGAGTTTTTTGATCAGTTGCTGTTGCTCTTTTAGATACTCCAAGTGTGCCAGGGTAAGACCGGCAACAGTTGGCGTAGCTGTTTCCCGACGGTTCTGCTCGCTCGTAGCCATTTCAATCACAGATTCGAGCCGTCGCAACAGGGCTTGTAATTCTTTGACTTCAGGCGCGGTTGGTGTCCACAGAGCCGGTTTCATCGCCGCACAAAAACGAGCAATCAGTGCCGCATCTACGGAGTCAGTTTTAGTTCTCAGAAGTTCGCTTTTGGCAAACCCTTTAATCCGGACCGGATTGACAATACTTACCTGAAAGCCTTCCCCATAAAGGAATTCGGCTAAGGCTTCGCCGTAAATGCTAGTAGCTTCCATGTGCTCGCATGGAGTTCGACTACATTTTGTTGTTTCAACCAGTTATGTAAACTCTCAAAACCTGGAGTATTGTTGGTAAACTTTTTGGGTTTAGTCGCACGACCTTCTCTCAGTAATGAGACATGAAAGTCTCTTTTACTGATGTCTATGCCGTATACTGTTGATGTCATTGTTTGCTCCCGATGTACTCCGATTTATAAAAGAACCGACAGGCAATAGAAGACTAACAAGAGTCAATGCAGGCTTTCCCGATCAGAAGATCGAGAGCCTCAGATACTGTCCAGCTTTATGTGTGCCTGTCATCAGTCATGGGAGCTTATCTACGCAACAGACTTGCCAAAGTCTAAGGGGCGGGCCAACTTCACCGATTTCTGATGTCCGATCACAACACTTTCTGCTGAAACTTGCACTCCCGGCGCTACATTTTTCTTGTTTCTTTAGATTTACGCCTACTCGATAGAGCGATCGCCCACTTATCGGTACGATCGCCTGCTTGACGGAGCGATTGCCTGCTTGACGGAGCGAGCGCCTGCTTGACGGTACGATCGCTACACCAACTCTTTTAAGATACAAGGGGCGGGTTTTACCAACAATATTTGATAACCGCAAACAATCTTGTAAACCCGCCCCCACACAACCGATAACCCAGATTAACCTGATATTCGAGCGAATCCAAAAAATGTAGATTCGGATTTGTCGTTAGGTGGGGGCGGGTTTATTATATTGTTGTTTTCTGGCATAGATAATTGATAAAACCCGCCCCTTGTATCTTAAAAGAGTCAGGCGATAGATCGCTACGTCAGTCAGTTGATCGAGCCGTCAATCAG
>NZ_JAUBTR010000068.1:0-36447 GCF_036705045.1 Microcoleus sp. BR0-C5 | reverse complement strand
ATCGAAAGCGGTTAGCTAAACTTCACGCTAAACTAGCTGATACTCGCACAGATTTCCTGCACAAGTTATCAACTCAACTCATTCGTGAGAATCAAACGATTGTGTTAGAAGACTTAAATGTGTCAGGAATGGTTAGGAACCGCAAATTATCCCGTGCAATTTCTGATTTAGGTTGGAGAACATTTAGAACTTTCCTAGAAGCAAAATCAGAAAAATATGGCAGAGATTTTCGAGTCATTGATAGATGGGAACCGACTTCTAAAACCTGCTCTTGTTGTGGGTTTAAAATCGGGAAGTTAGATCTCTCAATTCGAGAATGGATTTGCCTCAACTGTGGCACGTCTCATGATAGGGATATTAACGCCGCAACTAACATTTTAGTCGCCGGAGGACTTTCGGAGACTTTAAACGGGCGTGGAGGAAGCATAAGACTATCCCAGGATAGCAGCACCCAAAGAAGCGTCAACCCACCAGAATTTAAGCAATTGTCAATTTTTGATTGGCTTGAATAGATGGAATCCCCGTGCGTTAACGCCGGGGTGGATGTCAATGTGTCACATTTAGATCAAATGTGCTGTAATTGTAAAAGATTGAGTGTTCTATTGGAAATAAACCGGAAAATTTGCCATGAAAGCAGTTGCGTTCGATCGCTACGGTTCAGCCGAGGAATTGCAGTACCGAGAATTGTCCAAGCCGATCGCCAAATCCAACGAATTGTTAGTACGAGTTCGTGCTAGCAGCGTCAATCCCGTAGACTGGAAAATCCGACAAGGACACCTGCAATTATTAACAGGATTTAACTTTCCTCGAATAGTCGGTTCTGACATATCGGGAGTTGTCGTGGAAGTCGGCAGGGAAGTGACCAAATTTCAACCCGGAGATGAAGTTTATACTTTCTTAAATCCCATCAATGGGGGTGCTTGCGCCGAATATGCGGCCGTGCCAGAATCGGATGCAGCAATTAAACCGAAAAACATCACTCATGCAGAAGCAGCAGGAGTACCGATCGCAGGTTTAACTGCTTTGCAATCGCTCCGGGATTTGGGCCAAATTCAAGCAGGAAACAAAGTATTGATTAACGGCGCTTCCGGCGGAGTCGGCACTTTTGCCGTGCAAATTGCCAAAGCAATGAATGCTGAAGTAACGGGAGTTTGCAGTGCTAAAAATAGAGAATTTGTCAAGAGTTTGGGAGCCGATTTTGTGCTGGATTACGCAGAAATTGACTTTACTCAACAAACCGAAAAATATGATATAATTTTAGATGCTGTGGGTACAAAAACATTTGCTGAATGCGAAAAAGTGCTGCAACCAGAGGGAATTTATATATCGACTTTGCCGAGTTTCGACAACCTGGCACCGATGTTGACGAGCTGGTTTATTCCTGGTAAAAAAGCTAAATTCATTCTAGCCAATGCCAACCCGGGTGACTTGGGGATTTTGCGGGAGTTAATAGAATCGGATAAAGTTGAGCCGATTGTCGATCGCACTTACAGCTTACAAGAAGTAGCAGCAGCACACGCTTACAGCGAAACGGGCCGCGCGATCGGCAAAATTGCGATCGTGATTGACAGTTAAAAAAACTATGTTTGACCGACACGACTCAGACATTATATGTGTTACGTGGCAAGAGTTCACCAAAAAATGCGCGGTTGGAGTTAAAGTTAAAAGGGATCTCGGGCTTAACTCAATACGCTTGGGTTAAGCCCGATTCCCCCTAACCCCCCTTAAAAAGGAGGGGACAAGAGTGATCTCAAAGTCCCCCTTCTTAAGGGGGATTTTCGGGAAATAAACAGTGTCAACCCAACCGTATTCAAACTTAACCCGGAAACTCGATTTTTGCACTCACCTGCGTCCAAGACTAATAAACGTAAAGCCTAAATAAAATCCCAAATACCTATGACTGTGCCCTCAGACTTGGAGAGATCCGAACAAGATTCCGACAACAACCTCGAACAAGTTATCCCGGAAAATAGCATTGCACCCATCGCCGATGATTCAGTTGATGTCAGTAAATTAGAAGACGAAGAAGTTAGCCCGGAAAATAGCATTGCACCCATCGCAGACAGTTTCATGGGTGTCAGCAACTTAGAAGCTGAAGAAGTTAACTCGGAAAATAGCATTGCACCAATCACAGATGATTCAGTTGATGTCATCAACTTAGAAGCTGAAGAATTTATCCCGGAAAATAGCATTACACCAATCACAGATGATTCAGTTGATGTCAGCAACTTAGAAGGTGAAGAAGTTAGCCCGGAAAATAGCATTACACCAATCACAGATGATTCAGTTGATGTCATCAACTTAGAAGGTGAAGAATTTAGCCCGGAAAATAGCATTACACCAATCGCCGATGATTCCGTGGGTGTCAGTAAATTAGAAGACGAAGAAGTTAGCCCGGAAAACAGCATGGCACCAATCGCTGGCGGTGCGATGGGTTCTCGCAACTTAGAAAACGAATTTCTGGACGAACTTCCCGACGAAGTTGAAATGTCTTTATTCGACCATTTAGAAGAATTGCGGCAGCGACTTTTTTACTCGCTAATTGCAGTAGCAATCGCTGTAATCGGTTGCTTTTTCACAGTTAAACCCATCGTGCAACTGCTCGAAGTACCGGCCGGGCCCGTCAAGTTTCTGCAACTAGCTCCCGGCGAGTATTTCTTTGTTTCTATCGAAGTAGCCGGATACAGCGGTTTGCTCCTTGCCAGTCCGTTTATTTTTTACCAGATAGCGCTGTTTGTTCTCCCCGGCTTGACTCGGAAAGAACGCAGGTTGCTGGGGCCTGTGTTTTTTGGTTCGAGTTTCCTATTTTTGGGCGGGTTAGTCTTTGCTTACATCGCTTTGATTCCGGCGGCGCTTAACTTCTTTGTTACCTATGGAGCGGATGTTGTAGAGCAGTTGTGGTCGATCGACAAATACTTTAAATTTGTACTGCTGTTAATGTTCAGCACCGGCTTAGCTTTTCAAATCCCGATCGTCCAAGTATTGCTCGGCGTTTTGGGCATCGTTTCTTCCAACCAAATGCTCTCCGGCTGGCGGTATGTAGTCTTGGGAGCGGCAGTTTTGGGCGCGGTGTTAACGCCTTCTACTGACCCTTTAACGCAAAGTCTTTTAGGAGGTGCGGTGCTCGGCTTGTATTTTGGCGGGGTTGGCTTGGTAAAGCTTTTAGGGCGCTAAAAACTCCACAGAAAGAGCGATCGACTCGCAGGAAAAAAAATATAGAGACGCGATCGCCCGCGCCTCTATAATTACTAAAAGTTAAAATTCAACACCAAAGTTTTGTCAAAACTTTGACTACATTCGGAACTGCTCAACTTCAGGAGTGTAGCCGATCGGCAAAACGTAATCCAGATTCTCGTGGGGACGAGCAATAATGTGATACGATAGCAACTTTCCGCCATCGACCTTTTTAACTGATTCAATTCCCGCAGCAACGGCTGCTTGCACTTCAGAGACATCTCCTCGCACTATAATTGTCCAGTAGGCGCGGGTTATTTTCTCATAGCGAACTAAAGTAACACGGGCTGCTTTCACCATTGAGTCCGCAACTTCTACTGCAGCGGGAAATCCTAAGACTTCAACCATTCCCAGTGCAACACCCATTACAACATTCTCCTAAATTTCACAAGATATCTGACACTCATTGTATGTGAAATTGTTGACAGAAATTGGTTCCGATGATTTTGGTAAGAATGAAGTCCGATCGCCCAAAATTAAAAAAGCCCCTAAAAAAGCCCCAGAAACTGTTGCGGCATTGAAATCCCACAGTTGGCTGCGCGCCGGAAAGCCCGCCACACAAGACTTTGAATCAAAACAACTGTCCAAATTAGAGGCGCCACAGCTTAGTTTCTCACCAGCGGCAAGTCGTATGACAAGCTCGCTGATCGATTTTCGAGACTTTGGGCTCAACTAATCCAGCCGCGGCGCGACACAAAACTTTAGGGAACTCCCCCAGATCCCGGCTGTGGAGTCAATCTAAAATCTAAAATCTAAAATCTAAAATCGAGTGAGTGATTCAAAACTCGTCTAGCAACCACTCCGAGGCTCTTTCACCCAAATCTAGGGGAACGCTGACAGCTTTACCCAAGCGCGGGCGATCGCGAGTATTTACAATGTATTCTCTCACCTGTGCCGTGCTGCCCCAGCCGTTGAGGTAATTGGCCACCGCATCCAAATGCTCGAAATAATCAGCCTCCGTCATGGGAAAAGATGCCTGTTCTAGATATTTCCACATAACTTGCACAAAAATCTTGCCCCGCGTCCGCCGCAATCTGATATCGTAAGACTTTCCCCATTTTTCTAGCAGTAGCTGGTGTAAATCCTTGCCCGTCATGGTTGCTCCTGAGTTAATCCATTAAACAATAAAAGACAAAGTTCAAAAAATGTAATAATACTCTAATAAAGGCTGGAAGGCGCATTCTTAAAAGGAATTTTCGCGGCCTAAAATTTGTGCGAGCAGATTAACGGCAATTATCCTCCTTCCTCTGCACGTACAGGTTCGCTAACAGCTAACAAACAAACGTAACTTAAAACCGTAAAGGCAGGTCATGGCTCAATCTTCTGCTGGAAATCCCGATGTCCCCGATATGGGGCGTCGCCAATTTATGAATTTGCTGACGTTCGGTACAGTCACAGGTGTTGCACTGGGCGCACTCTATCCCGTTGTCCAATATTTTGTTCCTCCGTCGAGTGGGGCAGTTGGCGGCGGAGTGACAGCTAAAGATGCCTTGGGTAACGACATCATCGTTAGCGAATATTTGACTTCGCACCCTGCGGGCGATCGTACCTTAGCCCAAGGTCTCAAAGGCGACCCCACTTATCTTGTGGTGAAAGAAGACTTATCTATCGCCGACTACGGCATCAATGCAGTTTGCACTCACTTGGGTTGCGTCGTGCCTTGGAATGTTAGCGAAAACAAGTTTATCTGTCCTTGCCACGGTTCTCAATACAACAATGAGGGCAAAGTGGTGCGCGGCCCCGCGCCTTTGTCTCTGGCCCTGGCCCACGCCACTGTCGCAGATGACAAGATCGCTTTTACAACTTGGAAAGAAACTGATTTCCGCACCGGCGAAGCACCTTGGTGGTCTTAAACAATTTTGGATTTTAGATTTTAGATTTTAGATTGGGGTCAGCGGTGAAAATCCAAGATAATTGCATCCCTAAAACAGTCTAATAATCCAAAATCCAAAATCCAAAATTCAAAATCTAAAATTCACGCATTGTCTGACCTTTGAGATTGAATACTCTAATGCCACAAACTAATTTATCTGCGATATTTCGCCGCAGTGCCAGGACGATCGCGAAAACAGCCTTAATTGCGATCGCCGCTGCAGGATTTTTCCTTACCAGCGACATCGCACTTCCCCAAGCAGCATTTGCTTACCCTTTCTGGGCCCAGCAAACAGCACCCGCTACTCCCCGCGAAGCAACAGGCCGCATTGTTTGCGCTAACTGTCACCTCGGTGCAAAAGTGACTGAAGTTGAAGTACCGCAATCAGTTTTGCCTGACACAGTGTTTGAAGCTATTGTCAAGATTCCCTACGATACTAGCGTGCAACAAGTTGTCGGCGACGGTAGCAAAGGTGGCTTGAATGTCGGCGCAGTTGTGATGTTGCCCGAAGGTTTCAAGATTGCTCCGGCTGACAGAATTCCCGAAGAAATGAAGGAAAAAGTCGGCGATCTTTACTTCCAACCTTACAGCGAAACCCAAGAAAATATTGTTTTAGTGGGCCCAGTACCGGGAGAACAGTACAAAGAATTGGTATTCCCAGTTTTGTCGCCGAATCCGGAAACTGACAAGTCCGTTCACTACGGCAAATACCAAATTTATGTTGGTGGCAACCGCGGCCGCGGTCAGGTTTATCCTACTGGCGAAAAGAGCAATAATACTGTTTACAATGCTTCGGTAGCTGGCAGCATTTCTAAGATTGCTCAACCTGAAGATGGCGGTTATCAAGTGACAATTCAACCTGCCGAAGGTGCAGCCGTTGTTGATACGATTCCCGCAGGCCCAGAACTGATTGTTACCGAAGGACAAACAGTTGCAGCAGGCGAACTTTTGACGAACAATCCTAATGTGGGCGGCTTCGGTCAAAAAGACGTGGAGATTGTGCTGCAAAGTGCAGGTCGAGTTAAAGGATTGATGGCTTTCGTGGCTATAACCATGCTGGCTCAAATTATGCTGGTTCTCAAGAAGAAACAGGTCGAAAAAGTTCAAGCTGCTGAAATGAATTTCTAAACGCGGCTGTAATTAGTTGGGTAAGGTGTTCTGTGCACACCCAACTATTAGGTAAGTAGGGCGGGTATTCCCCGCCTTATTCTTTGATAAATAACCAGTAAAATAATGTTAATTGATGAGAAGATAGTTGAAGTAGGCCCGCTGCAATGGTTTTATCGGGAAACAAATCCGGTTAACGAAACTGGTAAACTGCCCGTACTGCTGCTGCACGGTTTGCCGTCCCAGAGTTTTACCTGGACTGTAATGATGCCGGATTTGGCGGCACAGGGATTTAGATCGATCGCCCCAGATTGGGTGGGTTACGGGCGATCGACCAAACCAGACAAGCGCGACTTTGCCTACACTCCCGATGCTTTTGTTGAAGCCCTCGCTGGCTTTATTCAAGCTATAGAATTAGACCGATTTTACCTCGTTGTCCAAGGATTTTTAGCTTCAGCAGGCATTCAATACGCTTTACGCAATCCCGATAAAATTGAGCGTCTAGCCGTCATCAATACACCAGTTTCAGCAGATATAAAATTGCCTTGGAAAATGCAGCAGTTGGGGCTGCCTTTTATTGGCGACATGATGACGCAAGACCCGCTTTTGGTTGACCGAACTCTCGAAGGTGGCAGCCGCCAGACAATATCAGACAAGGATTTAGATGTTTACCGCCGCCCGTTTTTGAAGAGTTCGGATGCAGGTCGATCGCTGATGAATACAGTCCGCAATATTCAATTGCCGCAGTCAATGGCAGAAATTGAATCCGGCTTGAAAGGATGGACTCGACCAACTTTATTTGTCTGGGGTTTGACAGATCCTTGGCTGAGTGTTGAACCAGTTCAAAAGCTAGTCGGTTCCCTGCAAAATGCAGAGTTAGTCACACTGGAACAAGCGGGGCATTATCCTCAAGAACATTGGTCAGAAAAAGTTGGCAATGCTGTGATCACTTTTCTGCGCCGCCAGGAGGTAAAATAATATTTTGTACATAACTCTCGGTGCTAGGTCAGTGAACCAGCTCCTCGCCGAGCTGCATTCCCCGGCAGAGCCTGAGAACGAGAAATCTAAAATCTAAAATCTTAAATCAATATGACTCGTACCCGTTCAATTTTTGCCTTGATGATGGCGTTTTTGATGGCATTTCTGGTTAGTTGCAGCAGTGTCGAAGCAAAAGTTCCTACGACTTACACAACAGCCCAAATCCAGCAAATTCAGCGCTATGTTCCTAGTCTGACAGAGTTCCGATCGCGCATGGATAAACTGGGAACCCTAATTCAAAAACGGAATTGGATTGATACCAGAACTTACATTCACGGGCCTCTAGGCGACTTGCGGAACACCATGAAAACCGTCTCTGCGAGTTTGTTGCCTAGTTCTCAACAACAAGCTGTTGATTTAACTAAGAGTTTGTTTACCGATTTGGTTAACATTGATCTGGCGGCTAAAGAGCTTGACTATGCAAAAGTCACGGCCAGCTATCAAAAAGCTGTCAATGATTTCGACACCTTCTTGCAGCTAATTCCTAAAGCTTAATTAGCCTTAACTCACATCTTGTATCATTGTCAAGAACAGGCAAGATGCCTGTTCCACAAAGAATCAGTTTTCTTGTGGGGCGGGCATATTGCCAGTCCGAAAAATGTTTATATGGACAAAACCTAGGAAGCAGTTAATCTAAAATATAAAATATAAAATATAAAATTGAATGGTTCGTGTTGCAATTATTGGATGTGGTATTGTTGGGGCTTCGATCGCCTTTGAACTAAGTCAATTTCCCGAACTGAAAGTTACTGTGTTCGACAAACAGTCGCCTGCCGAAGGTTCTACTGGCGCGGCACTCGGTGTTTTGATGGGAGTTATCAGCCACAAAACTAAGGGCATAAATTGGCAGTTACGGGAAACCAGCCTTCAGCGCTACGAAACTTTGATTCCTGAATTGGAAGCAGTTACGGGGCGGAAAATTCCTTTTAACAAACAAGGAATTTTAATGCTTTGTTCGGAGGGAGAGGATTTAAGTAAGTGGGAAAAATTGATAGCAACTCGCCGTTCTCAAGGTTGGCAATTGGAACTTTGGGATGTGGAACGAGTGCGCGATCGCTGCCCTCATCTCTATTTAAATGATCAGATTATTGCTGCGATTTATTCGCCTCAAGACCGGCAAGTTGATCCGACGGCGCTAACTTTGGCTTTGGTTGATGCTGCTAAACTCAAAGGAGTTAATTTTGAGTTTGGAGTGGAAGTTCAAGGCATTACTGAGTTGAATTCTCAGGTGTCTGGGATTCAACTCCCATCTTCCATTGCTGTCAATAAGTCTTGTGGAACAGGCATCTTGCCTGTTGCTGAAAATTTCGATCGACTAATTGTGTGCGCTGGTTTGGGTTCTGCTGCTGTGACTGCATCCTTAAATCAGTTGGTTGACATTCGCCCGGTGTTGGGACAAGCGCTGCATTTGCTGACGCCCAATCCTGTAGGAAACCCAGATTTTAGCCCGGTAATTACTTGCGATGACGTTCACATTGTGCCTTTGGGAAATCAGGAATTTTGGGTGGGGGCGACGGTGGAGTTTTCAGAAAATGGCGGAGAAATTCAGGCGAATGCTGATATGTTGGCGCAAGTGATGGCAAGGGCGATCGCACTTTGTCCGGCCTTAGCATCCGCTGAAATCATCAGGAAATGGTCTGGATTGCGCCCGCGGCCGGAAAAACGACCGGCACCAATTATCGATCGGCTTTCCGGTGCTAGTAATATTCTCATAGCCAGCGGCCACTATCGCAACGGCGTGTTGCTCGCCCCCGCCACAGCACGCACAATTCGAGAAATGATTTTGCAATAATTAAGCTCCGCTCAAAACTAACGCAACAGCAGTGGAAACAATGGCAACAGCAAGGCTGGCTCATATTTTTTTTGCCATATTATAGTCCGCAAATGAACCGTACCGTATTGAGGATGAATGGTTACATCTCAAGAGATTTAATTAGGTGGAGCTACTTAGGACTGAAAAATAAATAACTTGATGAGTCACTAAGTTTGATGTACGGCTTTATAGTTCCATTTTGGCAAGTATTCATCAAAAGTAATTTGCATAGTTTTTTTAAAGTTATCAGCTACCTTTCGACCAATTTGATAGACTTTATCAAGCACAGTTGCAACTACAGATAGCCCGGTTTTAGTGTGAGTTTTTTCTACCAGATATTTGACTAATTCTATATTGGTAAAAATTACTCCTTGACAAGCTCTAGTAACATGAGGAAAGAGTCGATGTTCAATGGGATTATATTTAGATGTATAAGGAGGGTAATGGGCAATTCTGATCTCTATTCCGATTTCATTAACTAACTTTTGTAAATCTTCTTTAAAGATATAATGATTAGCATTGTTACTAAGCTGTAAAACATCTAAACTGCATTAACTCGCGTTACCTTTGTTTTTTATTTTTCGGTTCCATTTCATAATTAGTTCTCCTTCATTTAACAATTTATTCAACAGAGACTCTAGTTTTTCAATAGATTCAAATAATCTATTAGCAACATATTCCTTGGCGGCATGCCATACTAATTCAACTAAATTGTAGTCCGGGCTATACTTGGGCAAAAACTCTATGATTAGATTCGGCATCTCTGCTGCTATTTTCTGCAAAATCTCTGCTTTTTTATGAAAACTAGCGTTGTCCAAAATTATCACAATTTTACAGCCTTTATCTTCAAATTCTTCCGCTAAATTCCCTTGTAATATCCACTCTGCTCTTAAATCTCCATAAAAATTTTTGAGGACGGCATAAAAATTAGCAGAATTTCCAGATGGAATAAAATCCACCCATCTTTTCTTGTCTGAATACCTCACTCCGCCCATGACATTAATACGACCCTTTCGTCGCTCTCCTCTTTTCTTGCTTCGAGTCCCTTTTTTACACCAATTCTTCCTTCTAATTACTCTCAAACTAAATCCGCTCTCATCCCAAAACCATACCTGTAGAAGAGCTGGAGATTCTTTTTCTATTCTTAGATACTCAGCTAATTTATTTTTAAATACACCCCTTTCTACGGTATCTTGCTTAGACTCTAAGCTATATTTAGCCCAGATGTAAACATACTTTTTTGATTTTAAAATCCTCCTTACTTGGGTACTACTCAACTCGATTCCTGTCTTCTCTCCTAGATATATGGCAAGTCTAGCTGTTGTCCATCTCCCGAATTCATAGCCATATTTCTCAGGTTCTACTTCAATCGTCTCTAGAAGTAAATTAATATATTCTTCTGTAGCTTTTCGGTAGTTACCCTTCATTCTATCATCTTTGAAACTGTCTAAATTATCAGGATCACCATGTATGCTCCAATAAGCTATTTTTCTCCGAGAACATCCAATTATTTCAGCAGTTTGAGCTTGTGTATTTCCGTTATTTAATAACAAAAAAATTAAGGCTCTTTGCCGAATATCTGGATGCTCATGCTCTTTTAATACTTGTTGCAAAGTTTGTTTTGTCTCGGAACTGAGGAAGTTTTTAGTAGGCATTGACTTTTTTAAAATATCATTATAGTATACTATACAATATGCGTTTTAGATGCTGAACAGCTTACCTCCACCATCACACTTTGCTAAAATTGAAGTGGCATTAGGGTAGATAAATTTTCCATAATTATTCCACCAATTTTTCAGAGATTCACAAGCAAATTCACTTGTATCTTTACTGTTGCCTAATGTTATATATCCTCGATTTTCTTGAGCATCGTAAATCCCATGTGGAATTACTTTTCCGTGACCTAAGCTCCAAAAATCATGATCTAAAGTAGTAACAGGCTCGGTTGTATAGAGAGTTCCCGGACGATACAAATTCCCTAAAACTTCTTTTTTTTTGTGTGTCAAAACTAATAATTGGATTACCCGCTTCTCTATACTCTGTATCGAGTCTAGCAATATTTTCAAATTGAGCATTACGATTTTTATTGATTCCTGTTGTCTGCTTTTTTTGTGCTTTTCGCTTCACATATCCATGTTTTTTTAGGAGTTGTCCTACTAGAGGAAGACTCACACAAAATCCGGCGTTTTTCAGTCCAACAGCTATTTCTTTATGCGTCAAATTAGTCCATTTAATTAGCTCATTCATTGGGTCTCCCGCTGTCTGGAACTTTAAGACTTCTAAAAAGGCTTCATCAATACCGCTCCTGGTAGCTAAAATACTTTTTCTTCCTCCTCCTTTTTTTCTGACCCTTAAATTATTAATAGTCGTTTCATTCATTGTTTCTAAATCTTTAATTCCCTGGACAATAGTATTTCGACTGCATCCGCACAGTTTCATTATATAGCTAATTCCACCCCATCCCAATTTTTGTGCCTCGATCGCTGCATACCTTCTTTTATCCTTTTCTGATAAAGAGTTATAAAGTTTCTTTATTTCCGACTCAATTGAACTAGAATAAAACATAGGTTTAAATGTCAGATAAAGTGGTAGAATAGAAAAATTCCTTGCGAGTTTCTATCAATTTTAGAGAAAATAGCAATCAGGGCGCTGTTTTTGATTATCTCCGACAATCCATCAAGTTATTTATTTTTTATTCCTTAACAAATTTTAATATAATTAAATTGTAAAAAGCTATTTTATGGTAATATACTAATGGTAAGCGCGATACGAGTCATTAGCTTAGTTTATAATATCGTTATTAACGATATTATAGCGGTTCTTGGATAGATGAGGTACACAATTCAACTTCAAAAGCTTGACAACACAGGGTTTCGGCGTACTCCATCTTTCTGAGAAAGGCTATATATTCGGATCGAATTTTAGGTAAAAAGGCAGATGACTATGAGAGATTCACGGAAATTAGCAGGTGCGTGGGTGTACAAGCACCTACAAGGTTCTAACCAACAGCTACCGGATGAAGCGATTGGAACTTTCGCAAGAGCGTTGCTTATTGCAGCAAAAGGCGATAACGTTTTATCGCAACAGGAGAGAGATTGGGTGATTGGTTTGACAGCCGCGAAAGGTGCATCAGAAGCATTACTCGCTGAACTGGAGACATACAGTGGAGATGAGGATGTGGAATCCGTACTTCAAAGCAATCCCATCAGCAATAAATCGAGGAGAAACTTGATTTATTGTGCTATTCAAGCTAGTGATGCCGATGGTGCTTACAGTGAAGGAGAAAAATCTGCCATTCGTAACATCGCATATAAGCTAGGAATTGGTGAAGATATTGTTGTGCAACTTGAAAAGTTCTACCAAGAAGAAAAAGAACTTTTTGACAATAAGATTAGTCTTCTTTTCCCTGATGGGGTTGTTTAACTAAGTGTCAAAACACTAATTGATTAAATTAGGCGAATGGACTAGCAATATAGTAATTTATCTGTATTGGAATCATTATCATAGTGTTTAATTTACAGAGATTCATGAAATTGCTTTTCCATTTTCACTAATTTTTATTGAATCTTCACATATAATATTAGTGTAAATATTTTTCCAGTTCATAGTTTGCTATCAACTGCACTAGCCCGGTTATTTAGATAAGTGGCGATAAAATGAAAAAGATTGGTGTTTTCGGTTCGGCTGTAGATAGCCAAGATTCTCTTAATCAAAAGTCCAGAAAACTTGGAGAACAAATTGCCCGAACTGGTAACAGCATTGTGACAGGAGCTTGTACTGGCCTTCCCCTTTACGCTGTTTTAGGGGCTAAAAGTTTGGGTGGATATTCAATTGGATTTTCAGCTACCTATAGTCAAGAAAAACACAGGTCGGTGATGGGAACTTCTCCAGAATTATATGATAGTATTATTTTGATACCGGAAGATTACAAATACAAAGATAATGTGCAAGTTTGTCGCAAATATAGAAATGTTGAATCTGTAGCAGCCTGTGATGCAGCTATTTTTATTAGTGGGAGGTGGGGAACTTTAAATGAGTTATCAAATGCTTATGACATGAATAAAATTATTGGTATTCTCAGCGATACTGGAGGAGTTACAGATCATGTTCAATTACTGCTCGACTCTTTCAAAAAAGAAACAAAGAGCCAAGTTTTCTTTGAAAAAGATCCATTGAAATTAATTGATATAATTTCTCAAAAACTGCAATAGCTTTTTTGCTTTCAAATAAAAGTAAGTTAATCTTGTGAGATTGAAAATGACTTCAGAATACAAAATAGTTAATAAAGTTTTGGAAGTTTCACTAACTATTGAAAGTGGTATTAAGAACCTAAAAATGGGAGGTTATACAATACAACACAATCAAATCAACAAAGAACACGGAATTATTTATCGAGGAAATATTCAAAATCCCGGTAAACCTGTTTTATTACGACTAAATTCTGCTTGCTATACAAGCGATGTTTTTGGTTGTCAAAGATGCGACTGCAACTGGCAACTACTTAGAGCGATGGAGATGATTTCTCAAGAACAAGATGGCTTGATAATTTACCATTTCGATCATGAAGGCAGAGGTGCTGGATGGACAAATAAGTTGAAAACCTATTCGTTAATGGAAAAAACCAAATGTACATCTTTTGAGGCATTTGTCAGTTTAGGTATTCAGCCTGATTTAAGAGATTATTCTTCTGCTATAGCTATCCTCAGAGATTTAAACATAAAATCCGTGAATCTGATCACCAATAATATTGAAAAAGAAAATTTTTTAATCAGTCATGGGATTGCCGTAAATCTAAAAGTTCCTCTAGTTAATTCCAGGAAAGAATGGCAGTCTTATCTAATTTCTAAAAAACAACAATTTGGGCATAAAATAAATGACGAATATTTTTAATTTATCTAATTTCAAAAAAAAAGCACCTTGCTCATGGTATAAATAATGAAGAACATTTTAAATTCGGGGATTTCTGAAGATATGCACTTTAGCGATCGACTTATTGAACAGCAAATCCAAAAGAGTGACTTGGTAGTTGGCATCGATCCGAATTTTGATTTGATGCCAGAGTTTCTACTTCCAACAAGCAATAATTCTCAGGAAATTACCAGAGCTTTAACTAGCTTTTCACAAATCATTATTGACAGCTTATCGGATTTAATTCCAGCCGTAAAGTTTCAATCTGCATATTTTGAGCAGTTTGGAAGTAGTGGCATAAATGCTCTAGTTCAATCTATTAAATATGCTAAAACTCACAATCTTTTAGTAATTTTAGATGCAAAAAGAGGAGATATTGATGCCACTTCACTTGCTTATGCTAAGGCTTATTTAGAGGGACAAATAAGACTTAAAAACGGAATAGTCATCGATTCAGATTTAGTGGTTGATTGTATCACAATTAACCCCTTTCTAGGAGAAGATAGTCTGATGCCCTTTGTAGAAGTTGCTACTAAATGTGGTAAAGGTTTATTCATTTTAGTTAAAACTTCTAATCCTGGCTCAAGCATGATTCAGGATATATCTGTAAAAGGAAAGAAAATGTTTCATCAACTGGCAGAACTGGTTAATCAATTAGGTAAGGATAGCATTGGAAAATACGGTTACAGTTGTATAGGCGCTGTAGTGGGTGCCACATTTCCTTATGAAGCAAAGCAACTAAGAAAAATAATGCCAAATGCGATTTTTCTAGCTCCTGGAGTAGGGAGTCAGGGAGGAAATATTGAAAGTGTTTTTGATAGTTTAGGACATGATGGTAGAGGTGTAATTATCCCTATTTCTAGAGGTATTACATACTTTTCAAATCGGGATATGTCTTTACCAGATTATCAATCAGCAGTTCGAGAAAGAGCTATTAATTTCATTCAAACCTTGAAAAAGAGAGACAACTAATGAGCGGTGATTTACTGATTATATTAGGTGTAGAGGGAGTGCTAGGCTCTGGGATATCTTGTCAAAATAGAATGTTGAATGTTGACATTCTGGGAATAGATCTGCCAGAAATAACTCGTCTTAACCAGATTAAATATTATATTTCCTGTGATGTTCGCAACAAGCATCAAATTCAATCAACTGTAGATCAAATTCCTATTCACGAATATGATAAAATTATTCTCATCAGTTGTATTGGTAAATTTGGCGTGGAAACATTTAAGTCTCCATTTTTAGAAGAGGATAGTTTGTATGAAAGTGTCCAGGTTAATTTGTTAGGTGTTTCTCATTTTATTATCTCTTTAGTGAAGAAATGTTTGAACCAAAATCTATCAACACGGATTATAGTAGTTGGTTCTGCGGCAGCTAATGTTGGTAGTCGAGATGTGGGATATGGAATTTCTAAGGCTGGACTTAATGGTTTAGTTTTAAGTTTATCTAAGTCATTAGCTTCTCAAAATTCTGTTATTATAGGTGTTAACCCAGGAATCTTTGAATCTGAAATGGCTGAAAAAGTTTCTTTAGATAGACAGTTACAAGCTGTAGAAAGTACACATATTAAGCGAAAAGGAAGCGTGAATGAAATTATAAATTTTGTCACCTATCTTGCCCTTGATGCCCCTGATTACTTGACAGGTTCTATTTTAAATATAAATGGAGGTCAATATACTTAAAGAGGAAGATTTAGCAAGAATTTATTTGACAACATTATGAAATTGGATTAAAATAACATGATGAATCAACTATTTAAAGGATCGTGGCTGCATCTTGCGTTTACCCTGCGCGGATCTGTTATTCCGGCTGTCTTACCTCGGGTCATTCTTGTGGGTATTTTTGGACTGATAATTACAGTTTTATATACACAAGGAGTGCCGCTATTTTTGCCAAAGTTAGAAATCCTTATTCCCAGTATTCTTTTGGGTCTGCTATTGGTTTTTCGCACCAATACTGGTTATGAACGCTTTTGGTTAGGTCGGCAAGCATGGGGTGCCATAATTGGGATATCTAGCCATTTAGCAAGGCAGATTTGGGTCAACGTTGAAGAAAAAGAACCTCAAGATCGAGTGAATAAAGTTGCTGCAATGTACTCTATAGCAGCTTTTGCAGTAGCGACTAAGCAGTATCTACGTCGAGAACCTATTAATGAGGAGTTAGAAAACCTTCTGATTAAATCTCGACTGGAAAAGATTACATTTGTGAGCAACCCAGCCCTTGAAATTGCACTTTGGATTCAAGATTACCTAAAGGAGCAATGTAACCAGAATCGCCTGAATATTCACGATTTTCAAAGTTTACAGCAATTATTGAATTCAGTGCTTGATAAATTTGGTCTTTGTATATGTATTCTGATGACACCACAGCCCAGGGCTTACACTATCCATTTAAGGCAACTAACTCTGATTTATTGCTTCACCTTACCAATGCGTCTAGTTGGAGATTTTGGCTGGTTGACAAGTCCGATTATTGCGATAATTGCCTTTACTTTATTTGGGATTGAAGAGATTGCTTTGGAAATAGAAAACCCTTTTGGCAGAGATTATAATGATATTCCTCTGGATAATCTGTGTGATGTCATTCTTAATGAAGTTGAAGGTGTGATGAAATTATCTCCTAAAAGCACCAAAGCTTCTTAATTAGCTTTAAATAACAGGAGACGACAGAAAAGTGCGAATTCGTATTGTTGTTGTCGGCGCGGGAATTGCAGGTTGTTTAATTGTTCAAGGTTTACAGCAAGAACCAGATATTGAATTAATTTGTATTGAGAAAGGTTCTGAAAAAAATGTTCTAGCAGGAACAGGTTTAAATATTGGACCTAATGCTCTCAAAATTTTAACCCAGTTCAATTATGAACTTGCTATCTCACTACAGGCGAAAGGAGTAAGTTTGCCTTGGCTATCTTGGAAAGCGGGATTAACAGATGGGACATTAGTTATGGATTTACCGCTTTTGCAAGTAGCTGATAATCCTGGTATTCGTATCCGCTGGTCAGAATTATATCGTCAACTTAGAAGACCAATTGCCGGACGAGTTTGGTATAACACCACTATTGCGGCAATGAGATATGCTGAATCTGCAATGAAAGGACCGCTTGAACTAGTTGTGGAAAACCAGATTACTGGTGAACGTCAAATACTCAATCAGGTTGATTTAATCATTGGTTGCGATGGACGCTACTCACAAGTCCGTAGTACGTTCTTTGGTGGACAACCAGAACCAACTTATCTTCAAGCGTGTATCTACCGTTTACTGGTTCCTAATCGCGCAGATAACTTAATTGATGATTATCAGCAGTGGTTTCACAATGGTCATCGTTTACTTGCTTTTGCTATCCCTGGCAATGAAGTTTATATTGCCGGATCATTTCCTTTGAATTCAAATTTGGATATTTCACCAGAAAATAAACAACCGCATATTCTCCAGCAACTCTATAAATCCGATCGTGGTTATAGCGAAGTCTGTCAATTCCTAGTTAATTCTATCTGTGACCACGTGGATAACATTCATTGGGCTAGGATTCAAGAAATCCTGCCTGTATTTGGTGATACCAAAGGTCATGTTATTTGTCTAGGAGATAGTTCTCATGCAATGTTTCCTACTTTAGGACAAGGCGCTACTCAAGCTTTTGAAGATGGCTGCTTCTTTGTTTCTCAGATACGCCAATGTTTGGCTGAAGCCAGGAAGAATAATAGTCAATTAGATGTGCCATCGCTTCTTGCCAAGGTAGAAGCAAAACGTCGTTCTCGAATCAAGTTTGTACAACAGTTCTCTCGTGAAGCTAGTGATTCTCTTCTGTCTGAATCAAACCCAATGGCTGAACTAAAAGCAAAAAGTCAAGCTCCATTTCTGAAAAAATTAATGAATTTGTATCGCCATACTCCTGAAATTATATAGGATATTAAAGGTACGCCACAAGGTGGGGTAATTTCCCCACTCTTAGCAAATTTGGTAAACCCGCCCTTACCGATGAGTCTTCACCACAATCTATGCGGCAAATCCCCAAGAATGAGTTTCAAGTCTGGTTCATCAACCCGCTTAATTGCTTTAGGAATACTTACCCACTGCCGCTTTCTTTTATAAGCTTCCGGCCAATTTTCCAGAACTGTTTCTACTTGCAATAAAAATACATCTACTTGCCAAGTACAGCCAGATTTGTAGTATTCATAAGTTCCCATCAAATCGGAAAACACTCGACCCAATAAACCTGCTTCTTCCCAAGCTTCTTTGGCTGCGGAATCTTCGGGAGTCATGTCAGGTTCAATTAAACCTTTCGGTATTACCCAGCGCTTACCTCCCGACGAAGTAATTAGCATTACTTCTATTTTTCCGTCTAGAATGCGGTAGGGAATTACCCCGGATTGTTGCACCAATACAATGGTTCTGGTAGTCATAATTTGTGCAATATGTTTTTGTGCAAAAGCTGCTTCAACTCGATCGACAGTTCAAGACTAAAAACCAAAATTGCACCCTGATTTTACAGAACTTACGTGCGCGAGGTCAATAATCCGGTTTCTGAGTAGCTGGTAGGGTGCGTCGCCCGAAACAATTCTCTATCGTAGCGACAATCTCACAGCGACGCACCTTACAAAATTTACTTAACCTAATCTTTCTTCGCCTTAGCCTCCAAATTTTCCATCCGACTCCTCAAATCTTGATTCTCCTTTTTCACCTGATCTAATTCCTCCCGCAACTGCTTTACCGCTGCATCAGAACCAGCATTTTTCTGCACTCTTTGCACAGCTTCATCAGCCATGCGGCGAACGCGGCCATCGGGAGTTTGGTCAGCTAAAGAACGCAAAATGCGAATTGCTTTGCGAGTTTGCATTTGTCCTAATCCCACTACTACAGAGACTTGAGTCAAGAAAAACGTCTCTTTAGATAATTCTGCCAATCGCTGCAAAATCCGTTCTAAATTGACCTTGTTTTGACCAGTCGAAATTGTGCCCAAAGATCGAATTGCAGCCAAGCGCAAAGCTTGCGGAGTACCGACGGCTGTGTATTTCAAAATTAGATTCAGCGCATCTTCAGAAGTTTTCATCTGCGCCAAACCTGCGATCGCACCCGATCGCACTACCTCATTCCAGCCCTGACGCTCTTTCAGTACCAATTTTAACTCTTTCAGTACCTGTTCGTCGCTCGGTTTTTCGTCGGGGTTAGCCGCGGCAATGGAGCCAATAGCAGTCGCTGCGGCTGCTTCTACGTAATAGCTGTCGTCGCCTTTTTCGACGATCGATCTCAGCGCTTTATAAGTTTCGTGAGTTTGGATTTTACCCAGCGCATTCACCACAGCGCGACGAACACGAGCATCTTTATCTTTTAAACCACTTACTAAACCTTCAAAAACTTGGTCGAGTTTAATTTCCACTAACTGACCGGCCACTTCTGCCCGTACTGCCCAGAACGGCTCTTTCTTGAGAACTTCTGACAGCGTTTTCACCGCTTCCAGCCCTCCCTTCTTCGCCAAAGCTTGGGCAGCGTAAATTCGGGAAACCGGGTCTGGATCGAACTGCAACTGAGCTTTTAGTTCCGCAATTCCATACTCTAAAACAACAGTTTTTAAGTATTTATTGCCTACATCAAAACTGATAAACGCCGGCTTCTGTTCTAGGGGAAAATAGAAGCTTTGTTCGCGCTCATGCACTCTGACTGTGAAAGTTTTTAGGTTCGGGTTTGAAGATGTCCCACTATCATCATCTGCTTCTTTTTCCGGCTTGTAACCGAAGCCGATCGGAATTTTTAGGTCAAAGACATCTTTGCTGTTGCCGTTGCCATTTTTGCTATCTTTTACCTGAGTTTGAGTGACAGTAACTTTTGCTAATTTGCTGTCGCCATCCCAGGAATAAGCAACTTTATAATCTGGATGACCGCCACGATAAACGTACTGGTCAAACAAAAACATGAGATTGCGACCAGTCGCTTTTTCTATCGCCCTGAGCAAATCGATGGTTTCTACAGTTTTGTGAGCGTTATCCCGCACAAAAGTGTGAATTGCTTTGTAAAATAATTCGTCGCCCAACTCGGCGCGAATCATGTGATAGACACAAGCACCTTTTTCGTACAAATGGCGATCGTACAATTCAATGGCTTCGCGGTAAACGTGAGTAACCATCGGGCGGCGGTAGCGGGAACTATCTTCAGCTAAATAATTGCGGGCTTCATTTAACATATAGTAAGCCGCGTCTTCTTTGCCATATTCTTTGTCAGTCCAAAGCACCTCGGAATAAGAAGCCATGCCTTCTTTCAGCCAAGCGTGAGACCAATGTTTAATTACTACTAAATCGCCGAACCATTGGTGAGCTAATTCGTGGGCGACTAAGCTTTCAGTACCTCGATTGTCGAGGGTGGCGCGTTCGTCTAGCAAGCACCTATCTGTTAGCAAAGTTGTTGAAGTGTTTTCCATACCGCCGAAGATGAAATCATCGACGCAGACTTGAGCGTATTTGGGAAAAGGGTAAGGATAGCCAAATGCTTTAGAGAAGAACTCAATCATTTGAGGCGTTTTGCCCATGCTGCGCTTAGCATCTGCTTCGCGGCTTCTTTCCACGTAATAATTAACTGGTTTGCCGTTCCATTCGTCTTTAATTTCGGCAAAATCTCCGACTGCTAAGGTCATTAAATACGTCGGGTGTACCTGAGTTTGGGCCCAGTGATAAATTTTATCGTCGCCTTCGTTTTTTGTACTAATTAATTCGCCGTTGGAAATAGCAAATAGTTGTCTTGGAACTTGGACTCGAATTTCCGAAGTAGCGAGTTGTCCAGGATAGTCGAAACAGGGAAACCAGAAGCGGGAATCTTCGTCTTCGCCTTGAGTCCAAACTTGTGTTGGTTTGTCTGGATAGTGTTTGTCCGGGCCGACGAAATACAGACCGCGTTGGGGTTTTTCGACCGAGTAGTCGATCGCAATTGTAATTGGTTGGTAAGCTTCTGTTGGTTCCTGCAGTTGAATTTGCAGCACTTCGCCGTCGCTGTCGAAATTTTGCTCAATTTCGCCGACTTTTACTGATTTAATATTCAGGTTTACAGCATCTAAGGTTAATTTGTCAATACCGCTGCGGACTGGATTGATGCGGATGCTACAAGTGCCACGAAAGCTTTGTTTGGGAATATTCAGCACTAAGTCGAGGAAAATGTGCTCTACTTGACCGGGGCGATCCGGGTTGTAATGCGGCCGAGCACCGGGCATCTCGAAGGATTTGTGACCGTTTTCAGAATCGAAGTAAGTATTTGACATTGTGATGGCAAAGTTGTGAGTCGATCGGCGATCGCTGGCAGCGCCGATCCGGCTGAACTGCCAGCTTATTATAGAGTAGCGCGTCCTAGCTGCTGTTGTCCCTAATCTTGTTAAAAACTGGGTCTAGTGTTGACGGGATGGAAAATATGATTTTTTCGCTACAATATCAGCAAGGTTAATGTCTGCAATCAACAGCCTGTAATAGAAATTGAGAGGGCAATCTGTATGACAGCTACACTATCAGTTCCCAGTTCGATCGAGTCTTGGCTTGGCGACGAAGCCGAAGACTTGCTCACCCATCAAGCGAAAGTTTCTAAAGATTTGTTGCACCTGCCGGGCCCGGATTGGGTCGATCGCATTTTTGCTCAAACCGATCGATCTCCTCAAGTTTTGCGATCGCTTCAGCAACTCTATTCTAGCGGACGCTTGGCAAATACCGGCTATTTATCCATCCTGCCAGTAGACCAAGGAATCGAACACTCGGCGGCCGCTTCTTTTGCACCGAATCCCATCTATTTTGACAGCGAAAATATCATTAAGTTAGCAATTTCCGCTGGCTGCAATGCTGTCGCGACAACCCTGGGAGTTTTGGGAAGTGTATCTCGCAAATACGCGCATAAAATCCCTTTTATTGTCAAGCTCAATCACAACGAGTTGCTAACTTATCCCAATCAATTCGATCAAATAATGTTTGCTTCCGTCGAGCAAGCTTGGAATTTGGGAGCAGTTGCAGTCGGAGCCACAATTTATTTTGGTTCGCCAGAATCGACGCGACAAATTCAAGAAGTCAGTCAAGCTTTTGCCCACGCTCACGAATACGGAATGGCGACAATTCTGTGGTGCTATCTCCGCAACGATATCTTTAAACAAGACAAAGATTATCACGTTGCAGCGGATTTAACCGGGCAAGCAAATCACTTGGGAGTGACAATTCAAGCTGACATTATCAAGCAGAAATTGCCCGAATGCAATAACGGTTACGAAGCTGTTGCTAAAGCTAGCGGTCACAGTTACGGCAAAACCGACAAGCGCGTTTATTCGGATTTGACAACGGATCACCCGATCGATCTAACTCGCTATCAAGTGCTCAACTGTTATGCGGGAAGGATGGGTTTAATTAACTCCGGTGGTGCTTCCGGGAAAAGCGATTTTGCAGAAGCAATTCGCACGGCGGTAATTAACAAGCGCGCTGGCGGCTGCGGCTTAATTTCCGGCCGCAAAACTTTTCAGCGTCCTTTTGAAGAAGGCGTAAAATTGTTCAACGCCATTCAAGATGTTTATTTGTCGCCTGAAATCTCGATCGCCTAAAAATTTCCCGCACTCAATAAGCTGTTCTCCATTTAAATTGTGTGTCAAAAATCACTCAAATTATTGTGGGATGGGCTTCTAGCCCGTCCCGAATATGCAATTTAAACGCGCAACAGCTTATCACCACCTAAACCTAGGGTGCACCTTACGCACAAATTCCCCTAAACAAACGTAGGGTGCACACTCTGCACCTTACGTGATTAAAATTCTTTAATCTAAGGATCGCGAATTAAATAACTTACAATTTTAATTGTTATTGTGGGATGGGCGTCCCGCCCGTCCCACAAACTTGTGGAAGTTATTTAATTCTCATTCCTAAGTGCCAACTTAGCTGTAATATTAATACGAGCTGAAAATATATAGAGACACAGTATAGAATTTAAAAATGCCCCACAGCCTTGTTTTAAACCTGCTGCCAGTTGCACCAATTCCATCCCAGTTTTTAACGGGGCGACATCTCCACGCTTTGTTTTTGAACCTTGTGAGTGCTGTAGACAGCGATTTGAGCGCATACCTGCACGACCAATCTCATGAAAAAGCTTTCACTTTAAGCCCTTTTCAAGTAAGCAGAAAAGAAGCTTACAAAAGCAGCACGCCGCAGCCACAAAAGAGAGTTTTGCCTCCTGCTTCCCGCACAATATCTCCGGCTGTACAGTGGGAACACAAGCAAGCAATTCAGGAAACTACGCCGATTTGGTGGCGAATTTCTCTGCTGGATGACGGTTTGTTCGATCGCCTAACTCAACTTTGGCAGCAACTTAATTTCGCTCGCCCTTGGCATCTCGGCCCGACAAATATATACATTACTAATATTTTGAGCGAACCGCAATCCAACCAGCCGTGGGTAAACTTTTGTACTTACGCCGAATTGTTCGATAGAGCGTCGGAAACTGAGCGCCAAATTGCTTTTAGTTTTTGCACTCCTACTAATTTTAGGCAAGGTGTATACGATAGTGCTATGCCCACTCGTGAGAGTATTTTTGGCAGTTTAGCTAATCGCTGGAACAAGTACAGCCGGATGGCTATCGAACCTACTTTCACAGAAGCTATTTTCCCCAGTTTTTTCGATATCCGAACAGAAGTTAGTACAGATTCTCGCAGTAAATTTATTGGCTGCGTCGGGGATATTAGTTACCGAATTATGGGAGATATAGCTCCTGCTACTATCAAGCAAATTAACACTTTAGCAGATTTTGCGCTTTACAGCGGAGTCGGGCGAAAAACGCCGATGGGTATGGGAATGACGCGCCGATTGCAGGTTTTTTAATTATTCACTTTTGGGCTGAATTTCACTGACTATTTCATAAATATTTGTGTCTGGTATTTTCGCAAACAAAGGCATCATCTGCTTCAATATTTCCTGATAAGCTTCGCTTTGATTGGCTGCCATATCTTCTACGCTTTCCCAAAAAATGATGGCAATACCTTTGTCTGTATTGGGCAATTGCAGCAGGTATGCTCCCTTAAAACCTGTGGCATAAGTTGCCACGGCTTTTTCAAAAAGTTGCTCTGCAGCTTCAAATTTTCCTGGTTTAAATTCGCCAATGGCAACGTAGGCAAACTGATGTCGGAGAAAGTCGAGAAATTCTGACATATCTTTTTCCTCACTTAATAGCGATACACTAAGTTATATTTTACCCGATCGCCTGAAATTTGTGAATATCGCTGTTTATAAGTAGATCGACCTAAAAAAACCTCACAGCGATCGCTCTTTCGATTATTCTGCTCTATCCAACCAAAGCATTAAATCGGATAAACTAGAAAATCCGACTACCTCCTCTACCAAATTCTCTAATTGCTCAACCGATAATTCCCCAATCCGCGAAACTACATCGGGATTTACGGCTCCTACTCGTCGCTCCAGCAGACGCAAAATTAATGCTCTTTGACCTGCTCTAATCCCTTCTTGCATCCCTGCTTGACGGCCTTCTTGCATCCCTGCTTGACGGCCTTCTTGCATCCCTGCTTGACGGCCTTCTTGCATCCCTGCTTGACGGCCTTCTTGCATCAATTGAGCCCTAGCTCGCTCCAAACCTTCTTCTATACCTCTAGAAACTATTCCCCGCTGTTCTTCGATCGCCGCTTCTTGAGCTTCCATATCCTGGAACTCTTTCAAGGTTAAGTTAGCCTCATTGGCAATTTGAAAAGCTTTTTCTAGTTCAGGAACTGTTTCCATTGAGGCTGGGATTGTTTCTATATCGGGAGTGTGCTTCATAAAATAAATCCATTTATCAGTCAAAGTTGTGAGTTCATCTAACTCTTTTTTGAACTTCGGCAACTCGACAAAAAACATTTCTACTTGGAGATGGGGATAATCAAAGAGTTTCTCTTTTTCCTTGAAAACAAATTGAGAAATAACATCAGGTTGTTCTTTAAACATTTCAAAATCGGTAATCGTCAAAGCAATTACTGGTTTTAATCTCGGATAACCTTCTCTAATTTTGAGTTGGTTGGCATAGGTTTTGGCTAGGTTGTAGATGACTTGTTTTTCAAAAGCGGCTACATTCAAAACTTGCATTTCAATAATTACCGTCTTGTCGCCTGTAATTCGAGCTTTGACATCCAAATAACTATCTTTGAGTCCGCTAACGGTAGCAGCCGAGTAAGGGTCAATAATTTGCAAGTCTTGGATGATTGGCTCACCGGCGTAAATTAGAGCATTTAAGAAGCTGATGAGGATGTCTTGGCTGTCGGTGGAACCAAAGATTTTTTTGAAGGCAAAGTCTGTTTTAGGGCTGATAAATTTCATGATATTTTTCTTAATCTGTTTTATTGATTTATGAAAGATTTTGATGAAGCGCGATCGCTTCGGGGCTGCGAAAACTGGGTAGCTGCAATAGCCCACTTGAATTTAGGAAAATACGGGTGATATAAATTTAACATACAAGTAAAAATAAAACCAACATAAAAGTAACAAAAATGACCAAAATATTAGTAATTGAAGACAATAACTTAATTCGAGAAACCGTATTAGAACTTCTGCAATCGCGCGGTTTTGAAGTTGTGGGTGCTGAAAATGGAAAAGTCGGTATCGAGTTAGCAGCCGAAATTCCCGATTTAATTTTGTCAGATGTCATGATGCCAGAGCTAAACGGTTTTGAAGTATTCGCAGCCGTGCGATCGCACCCTGCAACCGCCAGCATTCCGTTTATTTTTATGACAGCCTCCGAAATGGAAAAAGCCCTGGAACTCAAAGCAGACGGCTATCTCAAAAAACCTTGCAGCCTCGCAGAAATGCTCGCGGCGATCGCAACTCAACTAGAAAAACCGACAGTTGCCAACCCACAACATCAAAAAGTACAGGACAATTCTGCGCCATCAAATCTCGGCTTGCGCGCCAGGAATCAAAAATCTCGGTTTGAGATTGCGTCGGTTTGCTGGCAATGACGCTCACAGTAACGTTATTGATACATAAGTTGAGGGAATTTCAAACTGGTTCCACCCAGGGGTAGCTTAGACTGGGTATGTTGAATTTGGTTAAAAATTTATGAACGCACAACCCAAAGGCCGCCTAGTTTGGAATCACTCTACCCACCTTCCCGGTTTGATACCAATTTTAGAGCGCCTTACCCTAAAAATCGGCATTCAAACTGTCACTCCGGGTGTCATCAACAAAGTTAAAGGACACATCCCCCGCATGACATTAAGAGTGTCAGTACCCATCCGCGGGGGATTTAAAATCATCGCCAGACAGGGCAAAACCGTACAAGAAGTCTTTATATTAACCACTCTCAGTCAAGGGGACTTGGAAGAGATGATCGCCAAAACCCTAGCCAAGTGACAATTTTTCCTTAGCAAGCAAAGCCCGGGCCCTAACTGAAGCAGTTTCATCGGTTTGGGCGATTTCCTCAAGCCTAGCCGAAACTTCCGCTAACCAATCCGGTTTAACAGTCGCAGCACTCGCCAAAGCTTGCAAACCCCCCGCTGCTGCGTAGCGAACCACCCATTCTGGATCTCGGGACGCTTGCAGTAGCGTTTTCACAGCTCGAAGTTGAGCATCTGCAATTTGTTCTGCCGGCATCAGTTGCCAGCAAATCGTCCCCAAACCCCTAACCGCCGCCCGCCGCACACTCAAAGCAAAGTCATTCGCCGCCGCATCGAGCAAAATCTCCAAACCCCTGGGGTCGCCAATTCCCGCCAAAGCCCGAACAGCCCAAGCTCTCGCTCCGTAATTGTAGCCGTCAAGCTGTTCTAGAAGCGGCAGCACCGCAGCTTCTCCGAGTTGAATCAGCCCATCAACGGCGGCAACTGCGGCGCCTGGGTTGTTGTAGCCGAGCACTGTAATTAAGGTAGGAATTGCTTCTGTTGAGTCAGCCGCCGCCAGTGCTTTGACTGAGTTTAACAAGCCTTCGGAAGAATCTGCTTGTTCGACAGCCTGAATTAGTTCTAATGCCATTTATTTGTAAGCTTTACCGTGACTATTGTAATTGTAGGTTGGGTCGATCGCGCGATCGAACTTTTTGTAAAGTGGGCGAGGCGCGGCGATTAACTTAGGATCGCGAATTAAATAACTTACAATTTTAATTGTTATTGTGGGATGGGCGTCCCGCCCGTCCAAAAAGGGCGGGCGGGACACCCCACAAACTTGTGTAAGTTATTTAATTCTCCTTCCTTAAAAAGCTTACCCTGCTCGAAGTAGGACAGTCTTGGTTAAAGAGTCGAATCGTCAAAAAACTGGACTCCCTACCCGCGCTAGGAATTCTTGCGCTGTGCATCCTAACCGCCTTCGCGCTTCCTATAAGCCTTAGCCCAAGCATACCGCTGCGGATCTTTTTTCAGCAGATATTCCACAACTTCCCGACGCTTCTCATCCTTAGCATTTTTGACAACCCGCTTCATTTCCGCATCCTGATCTCTGGGTGAAGCACCGCGTTTAATTGCCTCGTTAAACCAACGTTCGCCCTCTAAGAATTGACCCCGCTCAAAACAAATAGCTCCCATCAAAGTGTAAGGATGATGACTCTGAGGCTGATACTCAATAGCTTTTAGCGCACATCTTTCAGCATCATCTAATTTATCAATATCTCGAAAAGCACCGCCCCTAGTTGTAAGCAAAGCTGACTTTAGCTTATTTTCTTTTATTTTGTCGAAGTCCAGATTTTCTGTCAGCTTCAATGCACTTCTCGGCTGCCCTGCCTTGCGCCAATGACTGCTGGCATTAGGCAACTTCCATTTATTTCCAGTATTCTTGTACTCCTGTTCATAAAAAAGTGCTTCGATTTTGTGGTAAGCTGTAAAAATCTTGCCAGAGAACAGTCTCTGCCCTTGATATCGGCGTTCTTCCTGCCACCCATAATAGCTATTGCTCGGTTGAGATGCTTCAAGTTTATTCTCCTCAAGCCAAGCAACATCTGTTGGTTCCAGTCGCTCTCCTTTATCCAGTTTTTGCAGAATTGCGTACAATGGACTAGAAGGTGCCCGATCTTTATAGTTCGACACATCATACTTAGACTTCAGAGCAGCAAATTCCTTTTCTTGGGCAAAAGTAATTACATCCTCACGTCCATTCTGTTTCAGCCAATCAATATCAGCCTCACTTAAATGCTCTCCCGATTGGATTTTGGATTTCAGACTAGCAACATACTTTTCAATAGCAAAAGTAATTACATCATCACGTCCATTCTGTTTCACCCAATCAATATCAGCCTCACTCAACGGCTCTCCCGATTGAATTTTGGACTTGAGACTAGCAGCATATTTGTCAAGCGCCAGAGTAATTGTCTCAGTTAGTTTACGCTTTTTCAGAAAGTTAATATCCTGCTCACCTAGCTGACTTTCTAAATCAATTTTTTTCAGAACTTTATACAGATGGCTAGAGAGGGATGAATCCTCATAAGTAGTAGCTTTATACTTAACCTTCAGTTCAGCAAAGTGCCGTGTCTGTTCAATCCCCAAAACAATGCTAAGCGTTTCGCTAAGTTGATGCTCTTGTAGCCAGTTAAGTTCTGACTCGCTCAACTGTATATCTGCATCCAGGTTTTTCAGGATTTGATAGAGCGGACTAGAGACAGATGTTTCTGGGTATTCACTAGCTTTGTACTTATCCTTGAGTTGGGCAAACTTAGCTTCCCGTCCAGCTTTTTGTTGCCAAAAAATTTCTAGAGTATCAACCAGTTGGTTGTTGAACAGCCAGTTAGCCTCTACATCACTTAATATTGCTCCTGCATCCAGTTGCTTGAGAATCTGATACAAGGGGCTATCAAGCGAACAATTTGGATATTCAGTTGCTCGGTACTTAGCCTTTAGTGCAGCAAATCGCGCCATATCTTCAGCGATAGCAACTGTTTCAGTAAGCCCCTGTACTTGGAGATATTTAACTTCTAAGTCAGTTAGCTGATTTTCTGATTCAAGTTTCCAAAGGATAGGATACAAAGCACTAGACATGGGTAGCCCTCTGGTTACTTTAAAATTAGACTTGAGTTGAGAAAATTTAGCATCTAGTTTTTTGGGTTCTTCCTCCTTACGTTGTAGCTCTTGCTCGATAGCTTCTCTTGTTTCCAAAAGCTCATGATCTAGTAACCAAATCCACTCAAATTTAGTAATTTCAAATTCTAAATCAGCTTTTCGCAGAATGAGATACAGAAGACTAGAGGGAGATGAATTTTCATATTTTGTTGCTTGATACTTATACTTCAGCGCTGCAAAATGTTGCACCTGGACTTCAAAAGGATCGTTGCTCATGGTGAATCCCCCGATTTATACTTCTAGCCCCTACACAACCATCTCGCAGCATTCCGCGATCGCCCGCAGTCAAAACCCAAACTTTTTTAACTGAAAACTCATCCCGATGGTAATATTATTTTAACAGGTTCGGTTTCACCAACTACAGCTACAAACCTCAGTATTTTTACTGAAATTTATAATAATTAGTACCTAAAGCCTCGTTTCTTATTCCATCAAATTATCAGCCATCGGTTCACCAGAATAAAAGCCAGAAAATAGCATTTATCAACTCCATGAAATACAGATATACGGTAGGGACCAGCAGTGCTGTTTCCTGAATGTGCTGTGTCCTGAATATACGGCAGATAATTGAGAATCGCTAAAGCAATCCTATTTTAGTTGTGAACTAATTTTTTAAAGTAAACTATCCATTAAATTCATAACGCGGATAGCATCATCTGATAAAGATAGTGATTCTTGTTGATTGAGGTGATGCTCCAAAACTCCTTTTAGTGCAATCAATTTCATGCTATTTTCTGCTAAAGTTTCAGCAATAGCTGGCGCAGACGGCAAATAGCCGATCGCCCCCAAGTCCATCAAAGCCGATCGCCTCAACTGCAAATTATCCCCATTCAGAGCAGTGACCAACCGCTCTCCGTAAACCGGATCGCCAGTCAACTGATACATCGCCCGCGCCGCAGCGTACTGCACCCGCTCCACAGAATGTTCTAAAAAAGGTGAAATTAGCGGTATTGCTTCTGTCGCTTGCATGGTTCCCAAAGCTTCAATTACCGAGTCGTAAGGCTGCACAAGGTGCGATTTTCCTGGCACTCGTAGCGCCACAGCTACGCCCCCATCCAATAGCTTCATTAGCGGTGGAATGGAATCGCGATCGCCCAGCATTTCTAGAGCTTGAGCCGCCGCTTCCCGCACGTAATAATCGGCGCATTCCAAACAGCGAATCAGCGCCGGCAAGGCTTGTTTGTCACCCAATTTACCCAGAGCCCGCGCCGCATTTCGCAATAGGGAATAGTCGCCGATTTTTGTTTGTTCTGACTCTTCTTCCAATGCGGCAATTAAAGCTGCAATAGCTGCTGGTTCGTTGACTCGAAATCTGCCAATCCACCAAGCAGCATAATACCGGAGACTGTAATCTTGGGAGTGCAAATTTGCGATCGCCTTTTCTACTGTTAAAGACTCGCCCTCAGCTACACCCGCCGGCGGTGAGTCGGATTCGTAATAATCCATAGTCATTAGTTATTAGTTATTAGTTATTAGTTATTCGGCGATTGAAATGGCTGCTACACAGAAAAAACCTGCAAGTCTTAGGGAAACTCGCCGATGAAAATCGCTACTAAACAGACAAAACCCGCCTGGGCGGGTTAAATTAACTCTTAGTCCGCTTGTGGAGTGGACTTTGTTTGTCTAGTAGCGATTTTCATCGCCCCTTCTAGCTTGTGTAGGAGCGATGAAAATCGCCCCTGCAAACAAACTATTGGTGATCACCAGATGATTCATGCGATGATTCATGGGATGATTCATGGGATGATTCTGCGATCGCGTTTAAAGGATGAATGTTCACAATTTTCCCGCCCATGCGAGTAATCCGCTGCATTTCTTGATTCATCCGATTGTAAGGCACGGTGATAAATGTACTCGCGCTCGATCGAATCGAATAATCCACATTATTTGTTTCATCGCTTTGGCGCAAGCCCACAACTTCATACCTAAAGCAGCGACCAGCCGAAGCTGTATTGCCACTTTTTCCAGCTACAATTTGACCCAACATAAGCTTCTTGGTAATTGGTAATTCTGACTGTTGACTGTTGACTGTTGACTGTTGACTGTTAACTAAAAGCTAGTAACTGCCAACTGCCAACTGCCAACTGACTAAATTGGAGTAATGCTGGCGATTTTCGCGCCCATGCGTTGAAATTTCTGCATTTGCGAGGACAAATCCTCAACAGGTACGATGAAAGCCTTGCTGCTGCGGCGCACGCTGGGATAGCCGCCCGTGCGAATGCCCGAAACTTCCACGCGCACCAGCCGCCCTTCTTTGCCGTAAGCTGCCGCACCGCCGAAAGTGCTGCCGGGAGTTACGTTTCTGGCAGAAGGTCGATATGCCCAACCTTCGTTACCGCCAGAAGGCCCAACTACAGCCGTAGCGCTGTTAGTGCCGAGTTCGACAGCTAAGCGAGAGTTATTGCCTTCTAGTTGAGATGTATCGCTGTTTGCATAGCCGCGATACAACCGGAACATCCGGGTAAAACCGACGGTTTTTTGACCACGCTGGGTGTTAAAGCCGCGGTAGTAAGGCACGATACTTTCGCCAAAGTTTTCTTGATACTCTACTGAATCGATGTAAGAATCAATATCAGCGTCGTAGCCTTGTGTTTGGTACAAATCTAAGTGCTCAACTACTTCAGATTCGTCGTAGGGAGCGCGACCGAGCAAGTGTTTGTAGTTTAGTTCGATCGTCCGAGTTTGGAAGCTGTTGTAGAAAAACTTGGTTTTGTACAGTTCTGACTTAGCTACAGCCCGTACAAATTCTCGTACCGTCAAACTGCCGTCCCGCAGCAAAGACTCGGAACTTGTAAGTCGCTCGGATTTCATTAAATAGTCGTTGCCCAGCACCTGACGGTAAACGGCACGAATCACAGTTTCAACGTCGTCTTTGCTGTAGTTCGGGCGCAGTTCTACCTTCGGCGCATCGCTCAATGCGGATGTTCCCAGTCTGGACGCTGCTGTCGTAATCGCCACCAGATTTTCTCCTAAATTATTAATGACAAAAGTTTAATGCTTGGTTGCACTTGAAATTTTTAGGACTAAGGATAATATGCCTCAAAGTAGGGTGTGCACTGCACACCTTACCTATACACATAAAATTGAATAATTTTTTAGCCTTAGTCCTAATTTGCTAAAGACGTTTCAAAAAAACGTCTTTACAAACTTTAAGCTGTGGTAATACTTACCACTTTGCCACCACATTTGTTGATTTGCTGCAAGCGGCTCGAAAGTTGCTCGTAAGGCACGAGATATTCCGTAGTAGTCCGGCGCACTTGAGGGGAAAACTTAGCCGAACCTTGCATTGCGGTAACTCGGTAGAGTTGCCCGCGAGAACCGCCGGAGGTACCGCCAAGGGCTTTTCCGGTGGAGGCGGTGGAGATGGGTGAAGCCGTATTTCTGGCAACTTCCCAGGTTAGCCGCGCTTGCTTTTGGTTTTGGGCGCGATCGCTAGAAGCAAAACCCCGGTACAATTGAAACATCCGGTTAAAACCGACGGTTTTTTGACCTCTTTGAGTCGCGAAACCGCGATAGTAAGGCACTATACTGTCGCCAAAATTTTCTTCATACTCAACGGAGTCAATGTAAGAATTGATTTCAGCTTCGTAGCCTTCTGCATTGTACAAATCAACGTGGAAAGCAATTTCCGACTCGTCGTAAGGAGCGCGGCCCAACAAATGCTTGTAATTAAGCTCAATTAACCGCGTTTGCGAGTTCGGATAAAAAAACTTTTTCCGATAGGTTTCGGAATGTGCAATTGACCGCACGAAATCTTTCACTGAAATCTGCCCTTGCATCAGCAGAGATTCAGCACTGGTAAGTCGTTCGCTCGACATTAAATACTCGTTGCCGAAAACTTGGCTGTAAGCGGCACGAATTACTGCTTTCGCATCGTCTTGCGTCCAGTGTGGACGCAGTTCTACTCGTCCCGCTTCTTCAAATGCTTTTATTCCCAACCGTTCTGCTGCACCTAATCCCGCCATCTTCGCTTCTCCCTTTTTTGCTTTAAAAACTGAAAACTGCTTAAAAAAAGTATTTGCAAAACTAGGCTTTGATCGCAGATGCCCGGAATTCTAAACAACCGCTAACACTTAAGCTAACAGCAGCTTACAATTCCGGGCATCACGCAAATCTAGCTCAGAGCGTTGATTGCGTAGTCGATGTAGGAATTCGCTTCAGTTGCAGCGTCGCCACTCAGACCGTGGTTGCCTTTGATGTACTTGAGAGCTTCAACGTACCAGCTAGGAGACAATTCAAATGTCCGGTTGATTTCGTCAACACCTGCAATCAGGTACTCGTCCATCGGACCTGTGCCGCCTGCAACTAAGCAGTAGGTGACCATGCGGAGGTAGTAGCCGATGTCGCGAGAGCACTTGGCTTTACCTGTTGGGGTAGAAGCGTAGTTCGGGCCTTGCATTTGTTGGGTGTACGGGAATTTGTTGTACACAGCTTGAGCTGCACCGTCGATCAAGCGCTGAGAGTTGGCGGTCAACGCTTTGGCTGCTTCCAAACCGGCTGCTGCTTGGCGGAAACGTCCGAAGGCGACTTGTAGTTCAGTGCTGCTCAGGAAACGGCCTTGAGAATCGGCTGCTGTTACTGCTTCAGTCAAAGGGGTTTTCATTGTTCTGGTTTCTCCCTAATGTTGTGTTGTTTTTGTACAAAAATGATTGTTTGCAAAAATGCGATGCTCGCTTCTTTACAAGAAATGTTCGCTTGGCTATTTTTAGCCGACTGCATTAGCTGCGCGGTCGAAGTAGCTGCCGATTTCAGACATCAGCGAGCTGCAATCACCACGGGTAACACCGTTGGGGTCGTTAGCGAGCGCGATTGCTGCTTCCTTCATTTTTTGCACGCCGGCTGCAACCGAGCCACCTGGAACTCCCAGAGCTTGGTATGTTTCACGCAGACCGTTCAAGCAGCGATCGTCCAAAACGCTGGCGTCGCCTGCAAATGTTGCATAGGTGACGTAGCGCAAGATGATTTCCATATCGCGCAAGCAAGCTGCCATGCGGCGGTTGGTGTAAGCATTGCCACCAGGAGCGATCAGTTGTGGCTGTTCAGCGAACAGGGTGCGAGCTGCATTGGCTACGATGCTGGATGCGTTGCCGGTGATGCGGTTTACTGCGTCAATCCGCTTGTTAGCGTCGGAAACCATGCTGCTGAGAGCATCGAGTTGGCCCGGAGCTAGAAATTCGCCGCGAGCGTCAGATTGGGAAACCACTTTTGTAAATGCGTCAAACATGAAACAACTCTCCTACTTGAGTTAATTGAGTTTGGTTGCGGTATAAAACCGTTAAGTTAAATTTGTTCAGGCTGTTAAGCCTGCAAGGGTTGAAGGTAGACGCCAGCTACTACGCGTGCCGGCTCGTTCTCTCCCTTTCCGCTACCTGCACTATTGTTACATTGCAACGGAGGTTTAAGAAACCTTAGAAAATTTTACACCTTTTATGAGATTGCGACAAACCTTGTCAATCAGTGTTTTGGTTAACTTTGGCCTGTCGTTTCAACCCTCTGATAATCTTTATACAATGCTCGTCCGTCTTTGTTTATTACAAATTATTACAGAAACTTATCTCTCTAAGAAGGTAAAGATCGGGGGGGCAAATGCGGGCAAAACTCCTTCCTAGGGTAGATGCGCGATAGCCGAAAAAAAATGATGAGTTTGCTTCAAGCGCCCCTGCTGTGGGGTGGAAACGCCCCAAAGCCTCCCGTGGGCCGATCGCCTTTGTGGGCTTTCTCTAGAAAAGCGGGATTGTTAAGAAGTGTTAAGGAAATTTAAGTTGTGGTAAAAGAAGGCTGGGGGAATAGGGAAAAAAGCCAAAATTCTGCCCAATGTCAGGATGGGTGCAGAATTCGCTGTGGGAAAAATCCAATAGATTGTGAACCCGATCGCCACAGCCACAACTTTTGCCCGAAATATCACCATTTAGCGACAAAACTCAGCCCTTGGAAGTTAGAAGAGTGGGCCCGGTCTTTCATAACGCGGGGATGCTGGGTCTAGGGAGTCATTGGACTTGACCCCAGAGCAAGCATCGGTAGCGCCCTGAAGGAAAGGATCGACAGGATAAACTAAATTCACATGAAAGTAGGTATTAGAGTTGTAAATTAGCATTATAATGATGGACAAAACGCCAAATAGCCGCAATATGATTTTCTAATTTTTTAGAGAACGATAAGCTCTTTCTTACCCACCTAGATACTCGTTGTCGAAGGGTACAATTAAAGCGCTCAATATAGCTAGTACAACCACTATCTTTATCTACACGGCGCGATGACGTTTACTCGGCAATACAGAATCATAAGCACTCCAATGGTCGGTATAAATTACTGCACATTGACGGTACACTGGTGGCATTGAATTCCATAGGGAGCGAGCTGATACTACACTACGCTCTCCAATATGTACGCCAACAATTTCCCTGGTTTGGGCATCCAAAGCGAGCCAGACCCACTGTTGATTTCCTTTGTTATCAACAAATGACCATAACTCATCCATCTGAACCGCCAAGGGCTTTTTTGGCTTAGGAGTCACCTCCACTTCCTGATTAACAGCAATAGCCTGGGCATTTACGTAGCGCTGCACGGTATCTTCTGATACTTGTAATAATCGAGCAATCCCTGCCTGAGAAATACGTTCAAGTAGCATCCGCGACATTAACTCAAGTTGTTCTGAGGTAATAGCTTTCCATGCCGGATTCAGAACAAATTGACGACCACATTCCCGACATTTATAGTTTTGTTTACCATGCCGAGTCCGACCGTTACGACTGACTTCTTCGCTCGCCACAATTAGGACAAGAATTAATTTGTAGTGTCATATCACTAATAGCAAACACTTCTCTCTAATAGTATCTTACTCTATCCTTACCTTCAGGGGACTACCCAAGCATCGACTGTTTGTCCTGCAGCAGTTGCAAAAAAACTTTCTTCATCTATAATAATATTCCATGTTCTGCTTCCCACAGGCTAGTCGCAGGAAACGGTGTGGCAAGCTGAGCATTGTCGATGGTGAGAAAACCAACATAGGCGATCGACACCTGTTACCGCAGCGCCATTTTTCTTTTAACAACGGGAATAGATGAGTTCGGATACGAGCGTTTTAGGACGTTTTTTTTAAGGTAGGTTTTAACCTGCGGCGCACGCTTGCATCCGGGCACTAAAGTCACTTTTGCTTTCAGCTTCTTTTCTGTGTAATAGCCGAAAGAATTGCTAATTTTTAGTATTGACATCCTCCCCGGCCGTACCGCAGGATTCCAAGAATCACTTCTTGGGCTTCCTCTTTCCACGACTCGACTTACATTGAGGAGTTGCCTCACCAATGCAGAGGTCGATGTCTTCAGAGGCGTTTAACGTTCCCATGTGCCCCACGGTACGGAGTGCTAACTCAAGTATGTTAATTGCCGCATTCCAGTCTCGGTCTATTACAAAACCACAATGGTGACAGCGATGTGTTCTTTGACTCAAAGACTTCTTGATGAC
>NZ_JAUBTR010000067.1:0-37519 GCF_036705045.1 Microcoleus sp. BR0-C5 | reverse complement strand
GATGAACTCTGGTATGAAAGTAGACAACAAAGGGAATAAACAATGGGTTTGGTTAGCGATGGATGCCAAGACTCGGGCATTAGTAACAAGTTAGAAGGGAGGAGATTTTGTCAATACCTCTTTGTGTAGAAATTTAAGTGAATAATAATGATAATCAAAAAAGGGGTAAGGGTGGGAGAGTCAGCCTCAGGCTGACTCTCCCACCCTATCGCGATTATCATTATTAATAAGTTGTTGGCTTGATTGGCGTTGCACCGCGATCGAATTCTGTGGCGGACGCTCAATAATAATGGCGGGCAATCGATAACAATGACGGGCGATCGATAATAATGGCGGGCGATCGATAATAATGGCGGGCGATCGCTCCCGGGTTGCACCGCAAGTACACGCCAGCGTTGCGGCGAGCGAGATCGATGGCGAGCGTTGGGGAGATCGAAGGATATAATTGACAAATAATTGAGCGATTGTGTAGGTCAGTAAATATGGCTAAAAGTCAGAAAACCAACCGTGACCACGCCAAAAAAACTACAAAACCGATGGTGGAAGATGAGGAGATCGCCTCGCAACTATCGGCATTGCTAACACCAACCATCACCTCACAAGAAAATTACTACCGTCAACTGGGTTTACGAGCCAGAATCCTTAACCTACCGTTGATGGTAGCAGCAGTATTAACCTTACTGTGGCGAGAGGTGGCTGGAGTAACAGAACTCACAAGAATGCTGGCAAGAGAAGGTTTTTTGTGGTGCCGACCTACGACAGTCACTCAACAAGCAATGTCTCAAAGATTCTTAAGTTTTCCCGCCACATTATTTGAGGGAGTCTTCAAAAATTTATTACCGACTTTAAGAACCGCTTGGCATCAGAGAAACCAACGACCCCTACCAGAAAGCATTCAATTTGCCTTGACTAAATTTTCGAGAATTTGGATAGTGGATAGTTCAACCCTCGAAGCATTATGCAAGCAAGCTCAAAAGCCTCGAAGATATACCTAAAGGGCAGTTGGCAGGAAAAATGGCAACAGTCATAGATTTAATGACCAGGCTTCCTGTTGATATTTGGTTTCTGGAAAACCCAAGAGCTTCTGATGTTAAGCTTGAAGAAAACATCCTGCAATTAGTACCAAGTAAAACCTTACTATTACTGGATAGAGGATTTTACCATTTTAGCTTTTGGCTGAAATTAATTGAACGAGATATCGATTTAATTACTCGTTTAAAAAAAGGAGCAGCCATTCAAGTAAAGCAAGTATTTACCAAAAGTTACGACCTGAAAGATAGTCTGATAAGCTTGGGTTCGGGAACAGCAAAAAATCCATTTATTACCTTACGTTTGATAGAAGTTCGTTCGGGTAAAACCTGGCATTCTTATTTGACAAGCGTACTAGATCCTCAAATGCTGCCACCCTACGTCGTGGCAGATTTATATCGCAGGCGCTGGAGAATAGAAGAGGCTTTTAATACCGTAAAAATGCTGTTGGGATTAAGTTATTTGTGGACGGGTTCTCTCAACGGCATTCAGCTTCAAATTTGGGGAACTTGGATATTTTATGCAATCTTGGTCGATTTAGGTGATGCCGTTGCTGACCAACTCTCTTTACCAATAGATTCGATTTCATTAGAGATGATTTACCGGGGTCTTTACCATTTTTATGTAGCCCGCCAAAAACGCACCGGCAACTGACCCGATAGAGTATTTCGCTGCGCCTGAAAATCGAGACTTAGGTATTGTTAAACCTCAACGAAAACCCAATGTTAAGTTAATTATTGCACCTTTTCCCGATCGACAGCGAGGCGACGCTCGATATTTCTTTGAGACATCTTCTCAAACCCCCTTGACAACTGCCATACAAGCTTAACTTGTTACGAATGAGACTCGGGAAGTGATCGGATGTCAGATTGGAGACCGTTCCTTAAAGTCGGCTCTTGCATTATGGGATTCCCTACGCTTGTGTCGATCGCCTGCAGTGCCAAGATTTATACCGCTCAGTGGGAGGCATATGCTGCGGTTTTACCGACATTCACGGCATCAGCCTGTGGGAAAAGAAAGCGGATTGACGAGTTACATTGAACGATTAAATAATACTCTCAGGCAGCGAATTTCGCGATTAGTCAGGAAGACATTATCGTTTTCTAAGAAGTTGGAGAATCATGGCTGGTGCTATTTGGAATTTTATTCATGACTACAATCACCAAATCCGATTAGCAATGCTGAAGACTCAACCGCCTCAATTTTCTCCATCCTTTACATAAAAGCACTACCCTCAGGGTTTTAGAGCATCCTGAATTACCTTTACACAATAATCCGGCTGAGTTAGCTGCCAGAACTTGCTGTGCAGCGACGTAATATTAGCTATGCAACTCAGACGATTGAGGGTACTCAGGCTTGGGATACTTTTATGTCTCTTGTTGCCACTACTCGTCAGTTGGGAATCAGTTTTTTCGATTATGTCCGTGACCGAATTTCTCAACTTGGAATCATTCCCTCTCTCTCCACTATTATTCGCGAAAAATCTTCTCTTCATCCCTTGGGTTTGTCTTGGCAACTAGAATAACTCCTTCCCCTACTTATTGAGCCGATACAAGGGTGAGTTCCACAAAACAGCTAAATTTTATCAGTTTGGGGCTTAACTTTGAGCCAGATAACTAAATTTAATGGGTTTTTCATGATTTGGCGGACTTATAGACTCATTTTTTCAACATTAGGAGCTAGAAGCCTTCATTTATATGAGTTTCAGCTTCTAGTCTTATGCACGAGTCTATCTTTGATTAGATAAAGTTATCACCATAAGTTCTGAAGAGCCAATTATGGTGGGTTAATTACGGAAAATTTATCTACCCTCAAGCCAATTCAATTTTGATAAAATGCGACGGTGGTGGCAGTAATAATTCCAATCATCATATCTTTAAATCTGATTTACAAAAATTAGTTGACGAGCTAGGAATAGAAATTAGAATCGCACACTATCCCCCCTATACATCGAAGTATAATCCGATTGAACATCGTTTGTTTCCTCACGTAACCAGAGCCTGTCAAGGAGTAATTTTTACTCCTATTGAGTTAGTGAAAAAACTCATGGCAAAAACTCATACTAAAACCGGGCTTTCTGTGGTAGTAAATGTGATTGATAAAATTTATGAAACTGGTCGAAAAGTAGCTAAGGGATTTAAAGAAACAATGAAAATTATTTTTGATGAATATTTACCAAAATGGAATTATCGTGCAGTTCCGACTATTTAGCAGATGCTAAAGTTATTAAATTTTCATTCCTAAGTTAAACGGAAAAACTTTTTGACTCCAACTTTTCACAACTGATAAAAAAATTCCACACACATCTGCGGAATGTGGGTAACAAATTTCGGGCCGAACATCCAGCCCGCCCCACCTTCTCCAAAAGCCCCAAAACCATTCACTTCACCCAGGCAGGATGAGCCATCAAAGCTGCAAAAGGCTGCACTCCTCGCAACTGATTTGACAGCGGCAAATGCCCTCTCGGCGCGCTCAAATCCCAGATAAACTCTTGGGGGTATCGCGTCCAATTATTTCCCTTCTTCCAGCCAATTAGCGGCCACAACTTATCCCAATTCTTCCCCGAACCGAGCCAAATTTCCCGCTGCACCGAAAAGCCAAATTTGCCTTCGGAATGAACTTTCCACAGGGTATTAATTGTTTGCAAATCCGCGATCGGCAAACTCTCAACTTGCGTAAAATACAGCCACTTTCTCACCGAAGCTGTATCACCGGCCAATTCACAAAGCTTGTCTAAAGTCAAGCGATCGGCTTCTTGAAATTCCTGTAACGCCAATAATTGTTGCAGCGGAGTGTAATCAATGTTAGAGTCCGATCGCAGCGGCACAACCCCAGTGGGAAAATTCGCTTGCAAAAACTCCGCCGCTCTCGGAGAATTAGCAGTGTAAAGAATTTGGTAAGCCTTACCCATTACCGCAGTCGGTGCCTCTGACTTGCGCTCTAATAAAAATTCCATCAATACATCCCAACCGGAATCTGCTATTTGTTGTTGTAGCAGTTGCAGTTGAGCTTTTTCCGAACCCGACCTCAACTGAGAGCGGAGTTCGGCTGTATCGGCCGCCGAGTCTAGAGGAGAAGTAGAAATCGAGTCAGTCATGAGAAACTATCAGCTATCAGCTATCAGCTATCAGCGATTAGCTGAAGCCCTGGTTTTCCCCCATTGTACAATGGTACTGACTCCGATTCACTTCTCTGTACTCGGATGCCTGCGCGCAACGCCGCCTGGTTTAGCCGATCTCCCCCACCCTCTTCGCCAATGACAGCAATCGCAAATAAGTCTACCATCTGAAATTTACGATCGATGCCATGTCAAAGAGTTTTTCTTGAACCTAGTCGTCCACGATCGAAACCCATGCAGGGAAGGAAGGCGGAAAAAAGTTTATGTCATATTCCGAGTCTTCCCACTCTTTGACCCAAAGCGGTACGGCGCCGGGGCTAGGAGTTGCAGAAAAGGTGCGTTCTTTGACTTCGATCGAGTGAAATAGCTGTTTTAAAGTATCTCCCCGATCCAAAGCTTCGCTGAGGATGTCGTCCAAGTCAGGATCGACCCGTTTGACACGGTTTTTGTCGTCCTCCAGCCACAAAAGTTTCAAAGACTTCAGATCTCTCGGACTGAGGATGCTCTTGTAGTACACGCGCTTAAGGGTCGCTACGGGCTCCAATGAGCGTTCGATCCGGCGAATTTGCTGAACTCGCAGGTAGTGCCATTCCGCTAAACGCTTGCTTTCCGAAGGCGGGAGAGTACCCTTGCCCGCTGCGTGTTTGTAGTCGTATTTAATCAAACTGCAAGCCATATTGGCTAGCAGGTGAATCAACTGTTTTTCTTTGGGTGTCGCCTGACGCCGTTCCTGGGTTCTTGTCAATACGCGCTGTCTGCGGGTAGTTTCGAGAGTATTTTCCATTGGGTTTTTACGAGATGAAATACGATTGTGCCAGATCCAAATCCCGAACATCAGAAGGTAAGGAAGTTGATAGGCGGGGAAACTCCACCGACAGACTCGCCTTACCTGTTTATTTTCCCATTCACCGTTCTCTGAAACTGACCCCCTCCGGGATTAGGTAGACTGATATTGGGATCTAGTTTTAACCGCCTCGATTAGAGGCCGTTGCGACAACAAACACCACCACAACTAAAACCACAACCACAACCGCACAAGAGCGAACCACACATGAGCGCCAATTATTTCCTGCCTTTACCGGTTTTTACCTCTTCTTGCTCCCCATCCTCATTCGTTCCAGTGTAGTTAAAGTCGGGACGACTCTCCCAAGCCGTCAAACTCCTGGCTGATGAAGGTTGTGGAGCGAGCGCCGAAGCGCTGGCGCTGCCTGCCTGGAAAAAGCCGAAGCCAGCCGAGGCAATTACCCCTAATACTAAGATGCTGTTTTTCATGTTCGATGACCCTGATTTGCGTAGATTGGCACTTTTTGGCTAACCCGATATATCAGAAATGGGTTGATGCAATAACCCACTTGTCTTCTGATAAATCTGCCTGCCATAATCAATTCAGACAGGCACACCCGCTTGCGATCGGAAACGCCGGAAGTGACGTGTTACTAACGTCCACGATCATCCACCAACCCGAATTTTTTGGGTAGTGGAGCGAAAGCCATCAGGGCGTCGATCCATCAGGGAGTTATGCCATCAGGGTGCTAATCCATCGGGTAGTTAAGCCATCAGGGCGCATCTTCTACAATTAGCCACCGACTTAACTTTTATAGTTGAGTGAGTGGTTAGCCTGGTACTGACAAAGCCTTTAAGAATTAAACTTTTTGTGGATGCATCCTGAAAAGTTTGTTCTTAGGAATCCCCGAACGCGAAAGCCCGGGGAAAGTCAGCAGCATGGAATTCCATGCAATCTAAGTCAACTAAAAAAACGCAGATTAACGATATCTCCCACTCAAGCAGTCCTCAGCTAAACGCTGGGGTTTTTTATTGGCAGCCATTCCGAGCGCGTTTTTCTCCGGCATCCGGGAGGCGGATCAGAAGGCAGAAGGTTGACGGCGTTCTGTGGTTAGGAGTTTCCCTGCCCACATCATACCACCGGGTGAAATTTAAAGTATTATTGTAAAAAAATGTGAAAAAATGGGCGTTTTAGCGTTCTAAATCCGATCGAGTGAAAATTCATTTAATTATGTGAACGAGTGTAAAAAATCAAGTGGCGGGGTACAATTGGGCCGATCGTAGGATTTGGGGCGAACGCTTGCAAAGATACGGTAAAGATTGACAAGGAGAAAGCTGAGCTAGTAGACAATAGAGAAAGAGGAACAAAAATTTCCCACCATAGTAAGCGGGCAATAACTCCAATTTGGAACCTTTCGATCGCACAGCAGAGGGGCGTAAAATCTTGATGAATTCCCAGATGACAACAGAAGTCCACTCAACGTACCAATATCAAGTCGGAGGATATTTGCCTGCCGGTGCGCCCACCTATGTCAGGCGATCGGCTGACAGCGAACTCTACGCAGGACTCAAAGCCGGAGACTTCTGTTACGTGTTGAGTGCGCCACAAATGGGAAAGTCCAGCCTGCTAGTGCAAACGGCCAAAAGGTTGCAAGCCGAAGGTACAGTTTTTGCCGCCATCAACTTGAGAAGCATCAGTAGCCGAGATATCTCCCCCCAGAAGTGGTATGGCGCAATCATGTACCGCATGGCAAGCAGTTTACACATCACAAACAGGTTTGATGCCATCAAGTGGTGGAACGATCGCGAACTGCTATCGCCGGTGCAGCGCTTGGAGATATTTATCGAAAAAGTTTTGCTCAAGTCACTTCAGCAAAATCTGGTAATTTTCCTAGATGACATTGACAGCATCAGCAGCCTAAATTTCAATACCAGCGATTTTTTTGCTTTGATCCGGGCTTGTTACTCCAAGCGGGCAGAGCAACCGGAATACGATCGCCTGACTTTTGCTGTTATGGGAGTAGCAGCCCCCTCAGAATTGATCCGAGATCCAAGATGCAACCCTTTTAATATTGGACGGCAGATTCATTTAAGTCGATTCCAACTGCAAGAAAGTTTGCCGCTAGCAAAAGGATTAGCCCTGAAAGCTTTTCGCCCCCAAAAAGTGCTCCAAGAAATATTAGCGTGGACGGGCGGCCAACCGTTTCTAACTCAAAAAGTTTGCCACTTGGTACTTGAATACGGGCATTTCATTGGCCGAAATTCCGAAGCTCAGCAGGTTGAAAAACTGGTCAAACACAGAATTATTAAAAATTGGGAAGAAGAAGACGAACCCCAACATTTGACACCAATACACGATCGCATTTTCCATAGCCACTGCGACCTCACACGGCTGTTAACGCTGTACCAGCAAGTTTTGCAACCGCCCCAGCCAACAAAACCGGGGGAATCGCAGGGAGTACCAGCAGATTACTCTCGCGAAAAAATCGAATTGCAACTGTCAGGACTGGTTGTTAAATCTCACGGTAAATTAATAGTTTCCAACCTAATTTATCAGTCAGTCTTTAATCGATTCTGGGTAGAAAAAGAGCTGGGAAAATTGGCTCCGTACTGCTTGGCGCTAGCAGAATGGCTGGCTTCAGACCGCGAAGATGAATCGCTGTTATTGACAGGGGAAAGTTTGCAGTCAGCTTTGGATTGGGCGGAGGACAAACAATTAAGCCAAGAACACTATTGGTTCTTGAATCCCGATCGAACTTTTGAGGAAAAACCGACAGTGGTTGTCGCACAAGTTGCAGACAGCAGCGTAGACACAGATGCAGACAGCCGCATCCTCACCCCGCCCTCAGATAGTGTTCCAACTGGCAGCAACGAACAGAGATTGTACGATCACATCGTCTCCTGCGTGGAAACAGAATCCCCCGCACAGGTGATCGAGCGGTTCCGAAAGCTATTTATCGACGGCATGGGCTATCCCCATCGAGAGATTGAAGCAACTTTGTACAGTATAGTCTCCGTCAAGCGATTGGATCAGGACTTTAAATATCTCCTCCACCGCTGCTGCTACATCCCGATCAACCGCTGGCAATTGCAATCACAAAATCAGTTCGCGATCGCCAAGTTGGTAGCTTTATTTAAGCAGACTTCTCCCCGATTCGGGACGGAATTTTACATAGTCAAGCGCTTGCAAGAACAAATAGCTTTCTTTACTAAAAGTGACGAATTCCAGACCCTAGAGCGCTTAGTAAAAGCCCTAGATAGAGAGGCGGAACCGCAGACACAAGATACAGATTCTCCTTTGGGCGAATTGATCTGTCGGTATCCTTATTTGTACGGCTATTCTCTACTGAGCAAGGGCAGTATGGAGGAAGACCAACAAACCCTTCAAAAACTGGCATTTCAAAGACAACGACAATTTGAAACACATTTGTCTCAATATTTAAATTATTTGGTTGAGCCGAGACAGACAGAAATAGGAATTGTGCAGCGAGCCCCTAATCCCACACTTTTGAACGATGCAGAACTGCACTTAGCGGTCAGGGAATTTGCTGGAAAAGTAGCAGGCGATCGCAGTTACAAAGAAGCGGCTCAATTTTTCCTGAGAGATTCCAGACAAACTCCATCTTACGGCTCATTTAAAGTGGATTTATATGAATATTTAATAGCGTCTATCGAACCAGAATACGGCGGGCGTCAATTTAATGACCGTTTGTACAAACAAATCAAAAATACATTGCGAGAACATGATACGGTGAAATTCAATAATTCATTGTTAGTTCGGACTTGCCACCAGTTGTTCAACTTCTTAGTAGTGGAAAATTCTCAACATCCCAGCCACTACGTTTTTTACGACTTGGTGTACAACCTCGGCGCCAGCAGGACAATGGGTTTACTGCTGAAACTTGTACTGCTTTCGAGCAAAGTAAAACCAGATTTAGAAAAGCGATTTTCTATTTTGTTTAATCACTATGAAGGTAAAGCTTCTAATGAAATTATGTGGTTTGTCAAATCGTTGGAAAATTTCAATGTGGCTTTGGTTGTGAATTTTGGTAAGACGGATTTGTCTTTGGTTAAGCAGCATCTTATTTTGACTTGAGAATAACAAAATTGCTCGAACTAGAACAGGGTTATATAATAGTATTAATTTAAAAAAATCCAGGAGAAACCAATGAAAGCCTTTGAAGTCACAGGAACGATCGACGAAAAAGGTCAATTAATTCTCGATCGACCTTTAACCGCAGAAACTCCCGGCCGCGTGCGAATCATCGTTCTTCTTCCCGAACCTACAGATGAAGATGAAGACGACCCCGACGATACTCCAGTTGAAGAAGTAAAAGCCAGTCTCAGAAGAGCGTTGCAGCAAGCCAAAGCCGGACAAACCCGACCAATCTCTGAACTGTGGGAGAGAATCGATGCCGAATGAAGCCGAAGCAATCACGATCAGATTTGCGGATGACTTTGAAGCAAATGTGTATGCCCTCGCGAAAAGATATCGCAGTATCCGCAATGATCTCCAGCCCGTAATTGAACAAATACAGGCTGGCAATTTTATTGGCGATCGCATTCCCGGAATGGGCGAAGATTATATCATCTTAAAAGTCCGGGTGAAAAACAGCACATCCAAAAAGGAAAAAGTGCAGGATATCGCATGATTTATCAAGTCGAATCGCCGTCGATCGTACTTTTGTTAACTATTTACTCAAAATCAGATCGAACAGATATCAGTCTCAACGAAATCCGCAGCATCATCGCCGAGTTTGACGAAAACGAATAGCGGTGTATTATTAATTTTATGATTAGCTATCTCAAAGGCACCGTCGCCGATATCGCCAAAGGCAGCAACCGCGTCATATTGACTCTGGAAGTCAATCAAATTGGCTATGAAATCCAAATTTTGCCCCGCGTGACGGGTCAATTGCCAGCATCCGGCGAAGTCGCCCAAATTTTTACCCACCAGCAAGTTAAGGAAGACCAAATCGTATTGTACGGTTTTGGCAGCGCGGCAGAACGCGATTTGTTTCGGCAGTTGACCAGTGTCAGCGGTGTCGGTGCTCAACTGGCGATCGCACTTCTGGATACTTTAGGATTACAAGATTTAGTCCAGGCGATCGTCGGCGGTAACACCCGCATCCTCGCCAAAACTCCGGGCGTGGGTACAAAAACCGCAGAACGTCTCGCCCTGGAACTCAAAAGCAAACTCTCCGAATGGCGACAGCAAGCAGGTTTGACAACTTCAGTCGCCGCCGGAGTCCCCCCAGCTATTCAAGAAGAAGTCGAGATGATCCTGCTGGCGATGGGATACACTGCGGCGGAAGTTTTGCAAGCGCTGCAAACCCTCAGTCAAGACAGCACTTTGTCCGCCAAAGGTAATGCCGATGATTGGATACGTGAGGCGATCGCCTATTTGAGCCGATAATAGGCTACAACATCCAGCCGCCGGGAATAAACACCCAGGACGGCCGTCCCGCCCATCCCACAATTTTTTTTTCCTGTGGGATGGGCGTCCCGCCCGTCCTAAGTATGTTTGCAATTCAAGTCTATTCTGCTCAAAAAACAAACCCATCTTTGGCAAAAATTTTATCTTTGTTATGCTTCCCCTGTGATAACATAGGAGATTGTGACAATCGTACAAAAAAAACTAAAATCAATTCATGGCTCTTACACAACAGCGCAAACAAGAAATCATGGGCGACTTCCAAACCCATGAAACCGATACCGGTTCAGCAGATGTCCAAGTCGCCATGCTGACCGATCGCATCACAAAACTCAGCGCCCACCTGAAAATCAACCAAAAAGACTTCGCCTCCCGGCGCGGTTTGATGATGATGATCAGCCGCCGCAAGCGCCTGCTGGCATACATCCAAAAGCAAAATGTCGATCGCTACAAAGCATTGATTGCCCGTCTAGGCATTCGCGGCTAAACACCACAGCCAAAATTTGCGACAATATTCTTTAATCTTGGACAAACACCAAGACTTATTGAAAAATGTTCGAGATTTCAGGTTAGAGATAAAATATGTCCTCCGAACCACCCCGCAAGCGCTTGCCCTTTGAACCGGCAACGAATCGTAAAAAAACGCCTAAAAAGCCCCCAGAACCCGAAGCAAGCGTAGCCTTAGAGTCGGATTCTGCCGACAAGCAGCCCAAAGCTAACAAAACCGGAAAACAGGCGCAATCCATCCCAGAAGTGGTCAGCAAACGCATGATATCCCGCATAGCGGTATTCTGTGGCATACCTACCCTATTGGGAATTTCCACATTTTTTGTAAGCTATTTGGTAGTCAGCAAGGGCTTGTTTGATTTGCCCAACACAGCAGTTTTGCTGGTAAGCATGGGCTGTTTTGGTCTAGGCGTTCTGGGATTAAGCTACGGAGTCCTCTCGGCTTCCTGGGATGAAGAAATTTCAGGAAGCACTCTGGGGTGGGAAGAATTTAATACCAATTTTGGACGGATGCGAGAAGCGTGGCGCGCCGCGAAGCCAAAAAGTTAGTCATTAGTTATTAGTCATTAGTCATTAGTGACAACTTAACATTAAACCGATAGTCCGATAGTCCGACAGGGAATGAATTCCCTGTCTCAAAGCGAAAGTCCTCTTGCATAGGACTAATGAATTTAAAAAGTTTTCTTCTCAGTCCTCTTCAGAGGACTTTAGCTTTGAGACAGGGGTTTTAACCCCTGGCGGACTTGGCGGGTGAGCGAGAGAACTTGGCGGACTAAAAGCTTAAGTTGACACCAATGGCTACTGCCGTGTCCTGATATCATTCGATCGCCATTGCATCTATTTTTCTCAGTGCATCCGTGTCATAATTCGTGTCTAGCCCAACTAAAAAGGCAAAAAAAATATGATTATTGTAATGAAAGCCGGCACTCCAGAAGCCGAGATCGATCGACTAGACGAAGACCTCCGCACTACCTGGGGTTTGATCCCAGAAAAAATCGTCGGCCGTTACAAAGTTGTTATGGGTTTGGTAGGCGAAACCGCCGAGCTCGAACCGATGCAACTGCGCGAAATGAGCACCTGGATTGAGGAAGTGCTGCGCGTGGAAAAACCCTACAAACGCGCTTCTCTGGAGTACCGCCAAGGAGAACCCAGCGAAGTAGCGGTTGCTACTCCTTTAGGAACTGTCATGATCGGCTTGCATCACCCGATCGCGATCGTAGCAGGCCCTTGCTCGGTCGAAAACGAAGAAATGATTGTCGAAACGGCAATGCGCGTCAAAGCTGCTGGAGCTCATTTTCTCCGTGGTGGCGCATACAAACCGAGAACTTCCCCCTACGCTTTCCAAGGCCACGGCGAGAGTGCTTTGGGATTGCTAGCTGCGGCGCGGGAAGCTAGCGGTTTGGGAATTATCACCGAAGTTATGGATGCGGCGGACTTAAGTGCGATCGTAGAAGTAGCCGATGTGATCCAAGTCGGGGCGAGAAATATGCAGAATTTCTCACTGTTGAAGAAAGTCGGAGCTCAAGACAAACCAATTTTGCTGAAGCGCGGCATCTCCGCCACCATTGAAGAATGGTTGATGGCTGCTGAGTATATCATGGCTTCGGGCAATCCCAACGTGATTTTGTGCGAGCGCGGAATTCGCGGGTATGACAGGCAATATACACGCAATACGCTAGATTTGTCGGCGGTGCCAGTATTGCGGACTCTGACTCACTTACCGATTATGGTTGACCCGAGTCACGGCACCGGTTGGGCGCAGTTTGTACCGTCAATGGCGTTTGCTTCGATCGCCTCTGGTACTGATTCGCTGATGATAGAAGTGCACCCGAATCCGAAAAAAGCTTTGTCTGACGGGCCGCAATCTTTAACACCGGATCAGTTTGACCAGTTGATGGAAGAATTGGCAGTCATTGGTAAAGTCATGAAACGCTGGCCGCAGCCCGTGCCAGTTTTGGCATAGAAACAGGCGAAAGGCCTAACCTAAAATGCGATCGCGGTTAAATCCCCGACTTCTTAAAGAAGTCGGGGATTTTGTTATTCGGTTTTTGGAATAGAGGCCCAGGGGCGATCGTACTTCTAGGAATGTTGGGAAATTTTGTATAATTGATATTTTAATTAATTAGCGAGAGGGCTGGGAGTCATGGTAGGCATCGGAACCAAACTCACTTTAGCAGAATTTCTAGCTTTGCCTGACGGAGATGTATATTATGAGTTTGTAGATGGTGAAGCAGTTCCTAAAGTGTCTCCAAAATTTTTTCATTCCAGTTTACAGGGTTCTTTGTGTCTCCTGATTCGTGCATGGTGTAGAGGGAAGGGGCGAGTCCTTCCAGAATGGGCAATTTTGTTAAAACGTCAAGATAAAGATTGGGCACCTGTTCCCGATTTAACCTACATTTCTTATGAACGTCTGCCGAAAAGTTGGCGGCGAAATGAAGCTTGTCCCGCAATTCCGGAACTGGTGATTGAGATTATTTCTCCCGATCAAAGTATGAAAGAATTTGAAGAGAAGGCGAAAGATTATTTGGCGGCGGGAGTTCCGCGAGTTTGGGTGATTGATCCAGAAGCTATTTTAATAAAAAGCTTTTTCCCCGATGGTTCGAGTCAAGTTTATACGGATAATACACCGATTGTGGATGAGTTGCTGCCTGGTTTGGAGTTGACTACTAGACAGATTTTTGAAGAAGCCGAATTGATTGATTGATTGAGGGCGATCGTACTCTGTGCAAGATATCAGGGGTAGGGTGCGTGACAGGGGGAAAATTTCAACTCGCGGCGGTGGGACTATTGACTGTCATGCACCGCACGCGAGCAAAGCATTGAATAATACGCTGTCACCGGAAACGAGATAACTTACACTTCGAGACGGATTTTGACTGTTGTGTCAAAAGCTTTTCTGAAGGCTGATTCAACATCGGGAAGTTTTTGAATTGCCATTAGCAAAAGTGGTGTTGAGGAAACTTTAATGCGGGCTTCGCCATCATGGATAGCAATCAGTTTTCCGTGCTGTCGCATCAGTTCCTTAGTGCTGCGTGGTGATATCTGAAGCAGCACTGTTTTCCATGTTAGGTCTAGTATTCCTTGCATTGCTTCTTCTATTTGTTTGAGGGTGTCATTTTTTTTAGGTAAAACGCCTGGTAGTTCCAGTTGAACGAAATTTTGTGCTTGCATAGTCTTACTCATGATGAAGAAATGATTGTTTTAACTGGGAAATGAGCTATCGGCTAACTTGCTTCCCATCTCTATATTCCTTGAACAGCAAAGAATTGACGGCTCTATTTCAACGCACCTCTGGCGCTGTATCCAAAAGTGAGCCAAAATTGAGCCGCGCGACAAATTGGCAGATGTTATAAGTTAAATATGGTTACTGAAGGTTAAAAAATCAGCATGGCAGCTAGTCTGAGAGCATCGGAATCTGGGTTGGAAATAGTCGATCGGGCAAGGCGAAAGAAAGGCTTGGAAAAACAAGCTTCTAGCTGGTGCGGAGATGCCCAAACTTCAGTCGCAACTTTAAAGCGGTTTTGGCAGCGGAAACCTATTCAGCATGAGGTTTTTGTCAAGATTTGCAAGGCTGTAGAATTGGAGAACTGGGAAGACATTGTTGATGATAGTCCCTTGTCTCAGACAGATTCGAGAGCTGAGTTTTTTGCTTGTGACGATGCTTGGGTTGGTCGAAAAGACCTGATTAGTCAACTCGCCCAGAAGGTTCAGGGTTCGTGTCGCCTGTTAATTCTTCTGGGGATCGCGGGAATTGGTAAAACGGCTTTAGCTGAAAGATTGGCGGTGGAGTTACAAGACGACGGTCGTAAGTTTCATCAGGAGAATTTTGAAAACCTGCAGCAAGCTTCTGATTTTGCTAGTGTGGTGATTCGATGGTTGGAAAAGTGGGGAGAACGCATTACGCCAGATGACCGCAAAGATACACAGCGGTTGCTGAATCGATTGGTCAAGCGATTGCGAGAAAATCGGTATTTGGTGGTGATAGATTCTCTGGAACTGATTTTAAAAGGAAATGAAGAAACAGGCTGGAATGGTTTTCAGGATGAGTTGTGGGCAAAATTTTTTGAATTTTTTTTGGCAGTTGAATCTTGCCAAAGTCGGCTGATCGTAACATCGCAGGATTTGCCAGAGCAAATTCCGGCTCGTTATAAAAATTTTTGGTATCGCCAAGACTTGAGGGGACTGACAGCATCAGAACAGTTAGACTTGTTCGAGAAAACGGGACTAGAGGTTGAAATAGATTCACCAAACAAACCTTATTTAGAACGAATCGGGGCTGCTTATGAGGGGCATCCATTGGCTTTGCGGGTGATTGCTGGGGAAATTGGCAGTAAGCCTTTTTATGGTAAGGTGCCGGGTTATTGGAATAAATACGGGCATGAAATTGAAGAAGTGGAGAAGGCAATTGAGGAAGCTAAGACTAAAGGAATAACCGCATCAGCAGATGACGAATGGCGACTCGATCGATATACTCGCGAACTGCGAAAAAATGTGCGATTCCGGCTGGAAAAGACATTTGAGAGATTGCAAAAAGATATTTTGAATGCCTATCGATTGCTTTGCGAAGCTTCTGTGTATCGCTGTGCAGTACCGGAAGAGTTTTGGCTGAGTCATTTGGAAGATTGGGATTGTGATGAGGAGAAGCAAGAGTTAGCGTTGGATGCGTTGCGCGATCGCTTTTTGGTAGAAGAAGAATTAATTGACCATGGGGTACACTTGCGGCAGCACAATTTAATTCGCAGTGTAGCATTAGAGCATTTGAAAAATTTGACAGCGAGGTAGTGGAGAATATGAAGAGTGATTTTGCTGAATTTGATTTTAAAAGCCAAAATGGTTTGGATGTTGACATCACGCCACCGGGAGAGTGGATGCTGGCTAATCTGGGAATTGATCTAGCAGCACCGGAGTTTAGGGAACTGCCCCCTTGTAAACGCGCTCAGTACAGAGCGGTTAAAAATTGGCTGACGAAGTACAAACCGAAGCGGGATGCTTCCAATCTTGAGAAAGTTCGGGGATACTTGGAAGCATTTCACCATCTCTGTGAACTAAAAAACTGGGAAAGAGCTAGCAAAATCATTGAGATTAACCTTGATATACCTAATAATACAGAATTACACAATCCGCTAATAACTTGGGGCTACTATCGTGAAGTAATTGATTTATACAGTAGACTATTGGGAAACTTAGACCCAGCCAGTGATGCTGTGTGCTTCTTGGGTCTGGGTAAGGTATATCATTACTTAGAAAACTATGACCAAGCTATTTCTTATTATAAGGAAAGTTTATCCCGAATGTTGAAGATAGGCTATAGTTTAGGTGTTGGGAAAGTTTGGGGCAGTATGGCTAACACTTACCTTGCTATAAGAGAGTACGATCTAGCGATTAGTTGCTATGAAGAATGTTTGGTTATTTCTCGAAAAACAAACAATCAAGAAAGTATTGGATCAACCTTGGGCAATTTAGGGAATATATACTTTGGTCTAGGGAAATACGATATAGCTATTGATTATGCTGAGCAACATTTCATAATTGCAGAAAAAATAGGCAATTTACAGGGCATAGGGATAGCATTAACTAATTGGGGAAATGCGCTATTTAAACTTGGTCATCATTTAGAAGCTCATAAAAAATTTTTGAGAGCATACGAAATTTTTATACAAATTGGCGATCGTCGCTCTGAGGCTCTAATTTTTTACAATTTGGCGAGCTTCCAAGCGGAGTTAGGCAACCTCCCTCTAGCTATTGACTCTTACAATCTCGCCCTCTCCATCGCCACCGAATTAGGCATCCCGTTAGCAAAAGAGTGTCAGGAATTAAAGAAACGATTACTGACGGAACAAACATGACTTATGATGTGTGGCTATCTAGATAGAAGATGCAATAGCCATATTCCTCAAAATGACGAAAAGCGATCGGCATTCGCAGACACTTCTCGATCTACTTGCAGCAGCGAAGCGTCTGCTACACGCTACGCTAACGCTATCGCCATCAATCCAAGAGAACCGTAAATCTGATAATATAATAGTTAGGCGATCGCCAATACCACCTTGATAATTGAAAAAGTTAGCTCAAATGCCAGTTATTTCTCAGTTTTACGGTATCCTAATCAGGATGTTTTACAACGACCACGTACCAGCTCACTTTCATGCTATTTACGGAGAATATGAATTAATCGTAGGTATTTCTCCTATTACTATTCTTGAAGGTAAAGCACCAAATCGTGTCAGGTCGATGATTGTGGAATGGACAGCACTTCATCAAGAAGAACTATCGGAAAACTGGAACCGTTGCCGTCAAGGTGAACAACCATCGCCAATTGCTCCCTTGGAATAAAGGAAAAATTAATATGCTGTATCAAATCAAAAAAATTACCATAGAAAACGAACATAAATTGCATATTGATTATGCAAATGGTGGTAGTATAGTTGTTGATTTTAACCCGATAATTGAGACAGGCGGTATTTTAGCCAAGCTTGCCGATGCTGAATTTTTTGCCCAAGTTTCTATTGGCGAGAATGGTCGATACATTCAATGGCCTGGAGAAATAGAATTTTGTGCCGATTCTCTCTGGTTTCAATCTCACCCAAGCGCAAATAAATTTCAAGAATTGAAGGGACAATTACTGAGCGAAAAAACATAAGGTGTAACGTATCTGTGGCAAGCGATCGCTGAATAATTATCTTTCACTTTCATTAAAAAAGCGCTCGTTCCCGTATTCTGTTTTTAATTCTAACCTAGGAAGCTGATTTTCACGATCGCACGCCCTACTCAAAGACATTCATTCAGTTGTTTCATATCCCCTTGCGGCTGCACTTGCTTGTGCAAACTAATTTTGTCGCCCACTTCATACCCCGAATTAAAACCCGCCTCGCTGCTGACTTGAGAATCTGTTCTCGTTCTAATTTTAACCCCTCGGCCCTCTAGATAATCCGCGATCGCCTGTTGATTTTTCTCAAACATCGATCGCACTACAATCCCTGGAGTCGCCGCCACATCCCCCGAACCCGGAATCCCCGACTCTTCCATCTCCTGTTTTTGTTCCAACAATCTTTGTCTCAACCTCGTCGCGCATCCAACCCTAAAAGCATTCAGATACGCCAACCCCCTGCCGTTTCCTTTGCGGTATTTAGCCCTTTTTTCAATCGCCGAACTCAAATACTCGTACAGGTGTTTGCAAACAATTAGGTTTGTAGAAGTTCCTACCAAAAACATACTGCCATTATAAGTGTTTCGCATGGCATTGCAACCGTTAGCGTCGGCAATTCCCGAAAGCAGCATCATTTTCCAAGTGACAAATTTCGAGGTTGTTTCAACTGAGTTTTCGTCAATCTCTTCTTGGTGATTTGGCCCTAAATCCGCGAGGCTGAGATTGTACTGTGCCAGTAAAAGGGAAGCTTTTTCTGCCGCAGCAGTCGATTCATTTTCATTGGATGAGGTGGCGAGGGCTAACAGCTTTTTGATTCTTTCGACAATACTTGTGTCTGCCATTTTTCAATCGGTTTTAGGGTGAGAGTATGCGGTGGCAAGGATTTGGGTAAATTCCTATTTTAGTATAGCTGGGAATGGGGGAGGTTTTTTGAGGAGGATTTTTTTGAACCGCAGAGGGCGCAGAGGGCGCAGAGAGGGAGAAAGAGAGAAAGAAAGAAGTTTGCAAGTGATGGGCGGATTGGTTACTATTCGAGGACTTCTAGGACGGATTTGGGCAACAATTTATCTTTAAACCAGACTACTTTTGCTGGCACGTCATTTACATTTACCCCGGCTTTTTCTAAATTCAGCCGTTCGGAAATAGCTAAAATCAAGTTATCGCATTCAGACTTCTGTACTTGTGCAAATTTCTTTTGCAAATACTCCGGCCGCCAATAGCCAACTATTTCTAATAAAAATACTCGCCCGTCGGGATGCACCAACCTAAAGTCGGGAATCATCACACTACCTGGAATCGGAATTAAATCAACTTCTCGCTCTAGTTGCCACTCGGTTTTTGTGGAATTCCATCTCTCAGCAAATGCGGCTTCTAACATACTATCATAAGGCTTGCCAGGGGGATAGTGGCTGACTAAACCGCAGTCGGAGTTTAGGGTGAATTTACCTGTTTTTAAAACGCCACTAAAAGGGTCTTTTGTATGCAGGGTTGAGTGCATACTCCATTTGGTGACGTGCAGCAGTGCGGGCAGCATTTTCGCCAGGGCTAAGCCGTAGCGGGTGCTGGGTTTGAATAAGCTTGTAGGGCCGTCTATTGTCAGTGTAAAACCGTGGTCTGCATCGCCTTCGATGTAAGTCATTAATTGAAATAGTTTCAGATAGCGAAATAAGAGTTTGTATTCTCCTGGATCGTTGCGGTGGGCGGTTAATTGGACTTGACTTGCGCGGTAAAATATGCCTTGAACTTGAGAAAGATTGTATTTGTGAAGCAAGTTTTCGGGAGTTGGTGGATTAAACTCTGTGAGGATTTTGTTTTCGTTTAAGTCGGCGTATAAACCTGTAGTGATTTCGCTGGGTAAAACTTCTCTATTTAAGTCTTGGCTTAGTTCACTTGCTACTTTTTCCAGGGTTAATTGGGTGGATTGAGGGCTAGGAGTCGATCGCGCGGACAATGCAAAAACCCGCTGTCTCAACTCTGAGGGTTCTAGGGGACTGATGACTTCCAAGGTGCAGAAACCGCCCTTCAGCAGGTGCGCTAATCCCCGTTTCAGCCGATAATCCGGGCTGTCGCCTTCTAATTCTAGCAAGCGTCCGTCGAGCTCGCCTTGGGTTTTGCCGATCGACTCTTGGAAGCAGTCGATCATTTCTCTAGCTGCTTCTAAGTTTTTAGCATCTATCTTGAGGCGGAGAGGAATAATTGATTCCCCGTTTTGGCGGTGACTTAATAAATCAGTGGGTAGCATAAGCAGTAAAAATTTTTACTCAATTCTTCGTTCGACAATCACCATAACTCCCCTGAGTTTTCCCTCTTCTGTCAAGCTTTGGGTAGTCCGAATTCGGCGATCGGAACTGACAAGATGGATTGTTTCAACAGCCCTCATAAAGCCAGTTGCTTTGTCCCATACTTGAAAAATTATCAAATCATCTCCCACTTCTGTCGCTAGTGTATTGTAGTTGGAAAAAACCGAGTCTAAACCTTCAATTTGCACTTGCCCTTCGCCCACAACATAACCCACAAACTTTTGGGTTTCACTCTGACCATTGGCATAAGTTTGAAGGTTAGTTTGCCGCCACTCGTTATCAACTATTTTCTGGGTTACCACTGCTGTAAAACGCCTGGTTTCTTTGCACTCGGCATCGAGTATTGTCCAGTCTCCCTCCCAAACTCCTGTATGTTTGGGGAAGACTTTAAACTTACTTAGTTGTGCAGTTTCGCTCATCTTCTGGTAATGTGAATTAGTTAATATTTAGATTGTACACTAATTGGGCAATATTCAAAATCCCTTGAAGCAATCATTTTTTTTCCCATTTTTCGGGTGATTCGGCTGCTTTTTTAGTCGCCTTTAGGTTGACTCCGTAAATCGATTGTAGATTGTAGATTTTAAATAAACCTAGGAGTGATTTAATTATATAGCCATCTTTTCGCTAAGACTACCCATCCCACAACTAACTTATTTAGGCTTGCTACCAGGGAATTTCATCATTGTCTTCTCCCCATTTGGCGGGTGATTCTGCTGCTTTTTTACTCGCCTCCCGGTTGACTCCATAAATGGGTGTCGGTTTGACAGTTTCTAATTTCTGATATTCAGGCTTTGGCGGTTCTATTTGTGTTTGTGGTTGGGGTTTCTGAGGCTGCATTCCGCCTCGGCGGCGCTGGGATGTTCTTTCTTCGCTGGTGTCTTCGGTGACGACTTCGTAGAGAATTGCTAACTTATTTATATCGCTGCTTTTGCGGAGAACTCGACCCAATCTCTGGATGTATTCGCGTTCGCTGCCGGTGCCTGATAATATGATAGCAATTCGGGCGTCGGGAACGTCCACTCCTTCATTGAGGACATGGGAGGCGACGAGGGTTTTGTATTCGCCGCTGCGAAAGCGATCGAGGATTTCGTGGCGTTCTTTGACTGGGGTTTGGTGGGTAATTGTGGGGATGAGAAATTCTTGGGAAATTCGGTAAACTGTGGCGTTGTCTCCGGTGAAGATTAGGGTGCGCTGGGGAGAGTGTTCTGCTAGAATTTGGGCTAAGATTCGCAGTTTGCCTTCGGTACAAAGGGCGATTTCTTTGGCTTGGCGGTGGGCGATCATGGCGCGCCTTCCCAAGGGCGATCGCGCGCTTGCCATGATAAACTGTTTCCATCCTTCGAGGCTGGATATTTTGATGTTTGACTGTTTTAAGAAGTCGTTACGAATGTTGATTAATTCGCCGTAGCGATCGGTTTCTTCTTTTGACAGTTTGACCATGATTTGAATTATTTTATGGTCTGCTAAGGCGTCGCCTGCTAAATCTTCGGGTCTTTTGCTAAATACTGTCGGGCCGATCAGGAAATGCAAATCGCTGTGGCGGCCATCTGTGCGATCGGGTGTAGCTGTCAGTCCCAGTCTAAAAGGCGCGATCGCATATTCGGAAATTACTCGATAAAAGTCCGTTGGCAAATGGTGGCATTCATCAAAAACCAGCAAACCGTATTTATTGCCCAAGGTTTCTGCATGAATACTTGCACTGTCGTAGGTTGCCACTAAAATTGGCGTTTTGTCCCGCGAACCTCCGCCCAACAATCCGATTTCGATGTCGGGAAAAGCTGCTTTTAAATTAGCATACCACTGGTGCATTAAATCGAGAGTTGGTACTACAATTAATGTACTACGACCAGTGACTTGCATGGCTAATTGTGCCAGATAAGTTTTGCCGGAAGCGGTGGGGAGGACGACTACTCCTTGGCTGCCTGCTTCCTGCCAAGCTGCGAGGGCCTGTTCTTGATGTGGGTAAGGCTGCATTTCCACGCTGGGTACGAGTTCGAGTAGTTCGTATCCCCTAGCTTCGTCCGTGAAGTGAATGCAGTCGGCTTGGAGGCATTCTACCAGCGGGCGGTAGTGAATGGCTCGAATGCGGTATTTTTCCACGCGATCGTCCCACGTGGCAAAGTCCACCCAGTCTCTGCCTTTGGGCGGCGGGTGCAGCAAGAGAGTTCCGCGATCGAATGTTAAGGTAGGTGTGCGTGACATTGTTTTAAGACCCGCTGAGTGCAAGCCTGTTAAATTATAAGCGATCGATCTAATATATTGACTCTTCTTGAAATTATCTGCGTTACTCTGTGTTAATCTGCCCTACATCAGCGGTCGATATATCAATCAAAAAATTATGTAATTCAAGTCTAAATTTAGGAAATTGCGATCGCACTGGATAAAAATCAAACAAATATTCTCCTAGCCGGATTGCCGGATTGCCAAATCTAAAATCTACAAGAGTATTGTCCCGCTGGGGATGGTTTTTAGGTTAGATTCGATCTACGTATGCCTGAGATTAGAGGTTATAGATGGAAATAGGCGTCCCCAAGGAAATCAAGGATTTAGAGTTTCGAGTCGGGCTTAGCCCCACAAGTGTCCGGGCTTGTTCGGACAAAGGCCACACAGTTTTCGTCGAAACGAATGCTGGTGCTGGGGCCGGTTTCGCGGACGAGGACTATGTTCAAGCAGGGGCTAAGATTGTCTTAAAGGCTTCCGATGTCTGGAAGCGCGAACTAATTGTTAAAGTTAAAGAACCACTGCCTGCTGAGTATCCGCTGATTCAAAAAGAGCAGTTGCTGTTTACATATTTGCACTTGGCGGCCGATCGCACATTAACCGAGCATTTAATCAGCAGCGGAGTCCAGGCCATCGCCTACGAAACCGTCGAACTCCCGGACAGAAAATTGCCACTGCTGACGCCGATGAGCATTATTGCAGGGCGTTTGGCCGTGCAGTTTGGAGCTCGGTTTCTGGAACGGCAGCAAGGTGGCCGGGGCATACTTTTGGGTGGCGTACCAGGGGTAAGACCGGGTAAAGTTGTGATTTTGGGCGGCGGCATCGTTGGCACAGAAGCAGCGCGAATTGCTGTAGGAATGGGCGCCAGAGTGCAGATTTTAGACGTAAATGTCGATCGCTTAGCCTACTTGGAAACTCTGTTCGGTTCCAGAGTAGAATACCTCTACAGCAGTCCTTTGCAAATTGAAGCAGTTGTTCCCGATGCTGATTTGTTAATCGGTGCGGTTTTGGTCTTAGGTAAAAAAGCTCCCGTGCTGGTTTCTCGCGAATTTGTTGCGAAGATGCACCCCGGTTCTGTGATTGTTGACGTAGCCGTTGACCAAGGTGGCTGCGTGGAAACTTTGCGGGTAACTTCTCACACAAATCCTACTTATGTTGAGGAAGGAGTTGTGCATTATGGCGTGCCCAATATGCCCGGTGCCGTTCCTTGGACTGCGACTCAAGCTTTGAATAACAGCACTTTGCCTTATGTTTTGCAGTTGGCAAATAACGGGGTTAAAGCTTTGGAAATGAATCCGAGTTTGGCGAAGGGATTGAACGTGCAGAATCACCGCTTGGTGCATCCGGCAGTGCGCGATGTTTTCCCCGATTTGGCTGATTAGATTCCCATTTTTTTTAAGTAAGCTGTCCCGCATCTAAGGATCGCGGGATCGCGAATTAAATAATTTACAAAAGTTTGTGGGGAGTAGGGGGTTGGGGGTCCCGCCCGCCCTTTCTGGACGGGCGGGACGCCCATCCCACAAGAACCATCACGCATTGTAAGTTATTTAATTCTCATTCCTAAATTGTCTTTGAGCGCGGGCGGGATGCCCACTCCACAAGCAACTTGATGTTTTGTGGAATGGGCCGAAGAGCCCGTTCCTAACAAGGGCGCAAGATGTGAGTTACTACGAACCTTGTTGTAAAATTAGGGTTGATAGATTTGCCGGATTTCATCGAGGTTGTTGGCTGCGGGTATATCAGATGCGATCGCCTGCAAAACACCAACATCAGAAATTCCCGCAATCTCCTCAAGCAACAGCAATCCTTCCTCTGGGAATTTCAGTCTTAAACCGAGTTCGATTGCCTGGATAAATGCTTGTTTAGTGCGCGCCTGTTCCTCCAGTAACTGAGCATCTTTTTGAGATAACTGAGCATCTTTTTGAGATAACTGAGCATCTTTTTGAGATAACTGAGTATCTTTTTGTACCGCCAGTTCGTCGCCTGTAGGAATGGGAACGCCACTAGCATAGCACCAGCGCAACCAAGTACCACCGACATTTTCAAATTCACCTTGCCACAGAGTTAGTCCCAAACCGACTTCGGGAAACCAAGCATCACTTTTCGGCACGTAAGATTGATTCTGTAATTCAAAGACTCGCAGCGTATTCCCTTTCAACTCGCGTAGCGGATCGTACACAATATAATACGGGATTCGCATTCGAGCGTAGTCTATTAACTTGCTACCCAATTCATTTCCCGGAGTTGGGGAAACAATTTCGATCGCAATTTCGGGAGGTTTGCCAAATTCCCAAAATAAATACGATCGCACTTGTTTTTCCCACCAATCCTCAGCACCAGTAATATTGACACTAAGAAACACATCCGGGGCGATTCCAGGTTGACGCACGCTGCTGAACAAACCGACATTGGCAGCCGCAATGAAGGGAACGGTAATACCTGTATCGCCACCGCTGTATAAAACCGTTGTCAGCAGCCGCTGCTGTTTTTCGTTGATGAAACTGTCCAAAGGAGTATCGTCTTCTAAAACTAAGTTGCTAATATCTGGCAACTGACTCGGATCGAGGGTTAATGGCTCAGACATAGGTAGCCGAGGTGAGAACTATCTGCCAAAACAATTTTAACATAATAGGCATGAGGCATTGAGCAATATTAAGTTTTTCAACTCACAGGCAACAATAGACTCCAATTGCATTCATTCGATCGCACTTCTTGAAATTATCTGCGTTTATCTGTGTTAATCTGCCTGACATCTGCGGTCGATCGGCTCTATCAAAGATTTATGCCATGCAATAAGTCTAGTCAACAGTCATCAAGAGCCACCAGAATTCATATCACGAGTTTTAAATGTAGTTATATCAGTCACAGCCCAGAAGAAGAAAAAAAATTAATTCCCCAAAACACTTGACAGATTCGCGGAGGTATGGCAGAGTAGTAATTCGTGACCGATGCGGAACTGGCGGAATTGGTAGACGCGCATGATTCAGGTTCATGTGGTGCAAGCCTTCCGGGTTCAAGTCCCGGGTTCCGCATTCCAAAGGCAGAAGGAAGTTTGGGGTTAACCCGATACAGGCAATAACCCCATTCGCTCTGCTGAATTAAACAATGTTGACAAGTATTCAAAACCCCCTAGTTAAAGAAATCCGCAAGCTGCACAGCTCGAAGGGACGCAGGGAACAACAATTATTTTTACTCGAAGGGACGCACTTGCTGGAGGAAGCTTGCGCGACAAAATACCCGCTAGCAACGGTTTGCTGCACTCCAGAATGGCTGGATCAGCACGGGGAACTTTGGGAGCAAGTTGGTAATTTAGCCGATCGCACAGAGTTAGTAAGTGCAAAAGTGTTAGAGTCGATCGCCACTACAGTCCAACCCGACGGCATTGTCGCCACCGCACCTCGAACCGCAACAGATCCCGCAGAATTGTCAACTTTAGGAATAGCCTTAGAAACAATCCAAGATCCCGGCAACTTGGGGGCGATCGTCCGCACGGCTGCGGCTGCTAATGCCGACGGTTTGCTGCTGAGCGCAGACAGCGCCGATTTAGACCATCCCAAAGTGCTGCGCGCCTCAGCAGGAGCTTGGTTTAAGCTGCCAATGGCAGTCAGTCCAGATTTAACCGCCGAAGTCTCCGGGTATAAAAATCGAGGAATGCAAATTTTAGCAACTGTCGCCGGGGCCAGTTTAAGTTATTGGGAAGTAGATTTGCGAGTGCCGACTCTGATAGTTTTGGGCAACGAAGGTTCTGGTTTGTCGGAAGAATTGAGAAGTTTGGCCGATCGACAAATCCAAATTCCCCTGAGTCGTGGCGTAGAATCTTTAAATGTGTCGATCGCTGGAGCTCTCATCTTGTACGAAGCTCAACGGCAAAGAAGTCATTAGTTATGAGGCATTAGCCATTAGTCCTTATCTGTTGGGGCGGGTTCATCAATATCTGTAACTTCATATTCAGGGTATTGAAAAGCTGTTGGGCATTTAAATTGTATTTTTTGTATTTTTTACTTGCACTGTGCCAAAAGAATCAAATCCCCTCCCATCTCCCCATCTCCCCATCTCCCCCTCTGAGATGTGGCGGATTTTGTTTATATTGATGCAAACTGTAAAGCCAGGAAAGCGCATACTCTCGTATCAACAGTTCAGGCTGGCATGAAATAAATATGAAGAAGTGTAGTCAAATGCTCTCACAAATGTTAAGATTCTTAACATAACGTAGTATTGTGCTCGCCCCAACCAAAACCTAACCTGAGACGGTGCTGACTGGGAGTAGTAGCTAGCTACCATAAAATTAAGCCTCTTTAAATGGAAGGAAAGCGCAAGTCCCCGCCCGCTTTCCTTCCCAGCTAAAGCTAGGGGTTTGCGACTACCGCAAACCTTTAGAGGCACAGATCCTCAGCGGGAAAAGCTCATGAAAACTCTTAAGTCCTCAGATACAGATTCTGTTCGCGCTTACTTGCGGGAAATCGGCCGCGTTCCCTTGTTGACCCATGAGCAAGAAATACTCTATGGAAAACAGGTACAGCGCTCAACCGCACTGCATCAGGAGAAAAATATTTTAGCCGAAGAGTTAGGCCGCGACCCGACGGCGGCTGAATGGGCACAGGCAGTTGGGCTGTCTGAGGCACAGTTGCAGCACACGATCGAACACGGGGAAAGGGCAAAGCGCCAAATGGTGGAAGCGAATCTCCGTCTGGTCGTGTCTGTTGCCAAAAAATATATCAAGCGCAACGTAGATTTACTGGATCTAATTCAGGAAGGCACGATCGGGATGCAGCGGGGAGTAGAAAAATTTGACCCGACTAAGGGCTACAGATTTTCTACTTATGCTTATTGGTGGATTCGTCAGGCAATTACTCGGGCGATCGCCGAAAAAGGCCGCACCATCCGCTTGCCGATCCACATCACCGAAAAGCTCAACAAAATTAAAAAGGCTCAGCGCCAACTTGCTCAACAGCTTGGTCGCGCGGCCACGGCTGCTGAATTGGCATCAGAGCTAGAATTGACTCCCAAACAGATTCGCGAATATCTCGATCGGGCGCGCCTGCCACTTTCCCTGGACTTGCGCGTGGGAGACAATCAAGATACAGAGTTGGGCGATTTGTTGGAAGATACGGGTACTACCCCGGAAGATTTTGCCCTGCAATCTTCCCTGCGGACTGACTTAGACCACCTAATGGCGGAACTGACTCAGCAACAGCGAGAAGTTCTCGCCTTGCGGTTCGGTTTAGAAGACGGGCAAACCCTAACTTTGGCCAAAATAGGCGATCGTCTCAACATCAGTCGGGAACGAGTGCGGCAAATAGAACGGGAAGCTTTGACCAAACTCCGCAAGCGCAAGCAAGATATCAACGATTATCTAGCCAGCTAGCTAGATTGGGGATTGGCGATCGGGTCCCCCCCACTTGCAATCCCCAATCTAAAATCGTAAAAACCGCCGATTTTAATTCGGTTGTGCCCACTTGGTTGCTATGATTGTCCTGCTACATTAGTAATTACTTAGTAATAAAGATCAGCAGCGATCAGATAAGGGTTATTTAATTTAACCGCCCGCGTCTAACATAACAAGCTGTCTCTGAAACGGAGGTACTCGTGAGCAACTCATCTAATAAATCCCCAGAATTCTTTGAAGAAGACGGAGAAAATGCCAACTTATTATGGCAATACGTGCAGTCAATGGCTCCCGACACAGTTTCTCAGTTGTCTAAGCCGACTTCTCACGAAGTGTTTCAAGTAATGGAGCGAAATATTGTTGGACTATTGGGGAATTTGCCTTCGGAACACTTCGGGGTGACAGTCACTACCAGTCGCGAACATTTGGGTAGATTGCTCGCCTCGGCTATGATTAGCGGTTATTTTCTGAAAAATGCCGAACAGCGAATGACTTTTGAAAAGTCCATACAAGCCAGTGAGAGACATGGCTCGGACGATTAGTAGATTGTTAACATTTAAGTAATCCAAGTGTCAAGCCCCCCCTCGCAAGATGGGGGCTTAATATTTTAGATTTTAGATTTTAGATTTTAGATTTTAGAGGGTTGATTTTAGATTAAATAATTGAATAATTATTGATATTATTCTTACATTCCCAATTCCCAATTCCCAATTCCCAATTCCCCATTCCCCATTCCTAATTAATATGTCTGTTTCTCCTGTTGCCCACAAAGTTATCGGCGTTGCTGCAATCTGGAACGATCGCCAACAAATTTTGATTGACAAGCGCCGACAACATGGACTGCACGGGGGTTTCTGGGAGTTTCCGGGCGGAAAAATAGAGCCTGGGGAAACCATCGAAGCTTGCATAAAACGGGAAATTATGGAGGAGTTGGGGATTGTCGTAGAAGTTGGCGATCGCTTGATTACGATTGACCACGACTACACTAAATTTACAGTTAGACTATACGTCCACCACTGCCGCCACGTCAGCGGGGAACCGCAAACGATCGAGTGCGATGAAATTCGCTGGGTGACACTCGACGAAATTGACCAATTTACTTTTCCCAAGGCAAACGCACAGATTATTGCTGCACTGCGGAAAATTTGAGCTGTAATATAAAATTCGGTTGCTACTGAACAACTGACAAATGACAGCTAACTTTTATTTTTGGACGGGCAGAGTAAAGTGAAAACAACTGCCTCTATCGGGTACAGAGTCTACCCAAATTTGACCGTAGTGGGCGCGGATGATACCTTGACACAGAGACAGTCCAATGCCGTAACCGTCTGTAGATTTATCTCGCTGCAAGCGAAAGCTGTCTTCAAAAATGCTCGCGCAATCTTCTTCAGGAATTCCCGGCCCGCTGTTGCAAATGCTGACTTGAACTTTGTAAGCGGTGCGGTGGAGAATGGAAAGATTAACAGTTCCTCGGTCTGGCGTGTACTTGCTGGCGTTGTCAAGCAGGTTGACCATGACTTGTTTGATGCGATCGGGATCGGCATAAACTAAGGGCAAATCAGCGGGAATGTCTGTTTCTAAGTTCAGACTTTTCGCCTGAAATTTGTCTTGAAACTGCAAGATTACATCTTGACAAATCGGCCCCAGTTCGATTCTTTTTGGTTCAATGTGGAGTTGAGCGTTTGTACCCCGGGCTGCTTGCAGGATATCTGTAATCATACGATCGACAATTCGGATTTGGCGGCGGGCTTGTTTCATCAAATGAGCCGCCAGACTCGGTGTCAAACGCGACTTTTCCCCCTCTTTCACCTTCTGACTTGACTCCAAAGTCTCCAAAGCCAAAGATGCTGCCGTCAAAGGATTACGCAAGTCGTGAGCTAGCATCGCAATAATCCGGTCTTTCAACTGCAACTGTTCTTGCAGGTGTTCTTTTTCCTGTTTGAGGCGAAAAACTTCATCAGAAAGCTGCACAAGTTCGGCGGCGCAAGCAACGGAATAGATGGGTTTTGGGTCAGTCAGGCTTTCAGCAAGAGCTGGGGCCGACTGGTGCTGAGCTGCGTATTCTTCTACAGAACGCTTCCAGCGGGGCCACCAGTGTTCGAGTTGGGCGATCAAATTGCTGCCGGCGAGAGTTTGTCGTGGATCGGGATGAATTTTGAGCAGGGAGGGAGTGGCTACAAGTTTAAAGTGTTCGGCTAAATCGGGCTGTTCTCCTACGTCGATGATTTGAAGCTCAAAGTCCCACTCTGCCTTCAAATCCTTTAGGGACTTGCGGATGTGTCTGGTCTGTTCCCTGGAAGAGGGACGCTTGTCTACAAACAGCAAAAGCTGTAAAAGCGGTGCGGAATTGGCCGGCTGTTCGGGAGAACAGTCGGTATCGCTGGTGTCTGGTGTTGGATGGACGCTGTTGAGCTTTTTGATCGGGTGAAAATAATTGAGCATTGCCGAGCCGAGTTATTTCACTTCTACTTTAATTTAATACTTACTTTAGATTTATGCTATTGTCCGATAATTTCATTACAGGCGGGCAGATGATATTTTTGAGATGGAAGAAAAATGAGTCGCTGCGGGTGGTGGTTCAAGTGGCGGTCGCCTTTTTTGTGCTGTGCCTGTTGCTGACGCTGCACCGCTACTACAGCTTTTACGCTACTTACGACCAAGGCATTTTCAATCAACTTTTTTGGAACGGCACTCGGGGTCACTTGTTTGAGAGTTCCCTCTCTTCGGCTTTGTCCACTAATGTGGTTCACCAAAACCAGCTCCCGTCCGTATCTTACTACCGGTTGGGGCAGCATTTCACCCCGGCGCTAATGCTGTGGCTGCCAATTTACTCTCTGTTTCCCTCTCCCGTCACTTTGACGGTGTTGCAGGTGACTTTAATTACCGCGGCGGGAGGAGTGCTCTATGCTCTGGCCAGACACTATCTGGAACCGAGGCTGTCGGCGACAATTGTTGTGAGCTATTACTGCGCTAACGCGGTCATCGGCCCGACTATGGGCAATTTTCACGATATTTGTCAAATGCCACTGTATGTCTTTGGCTTGCTGCTGGCTATGGAGAAGCGCTGGTGGCCCTTGTTTGGGATTCTGGCAACTTTAATTTTGGCCGTGCGAGAAGATGGGGGAGTTGTTTTATTTGGCGTCGGAGTTTACCTGATTTTGAGCCGGCGCTACCCTCGGACTGGTTTGGCTGTCTGCATACTCAGTTTTGGTTATATGATCGTCCTGACCAATCTGATTATGCCTTTGTTTTCTGCTGATATATCCCAGCGGTTTATGATGGAGCGCTTCGGCCAATATGCCGAGGGAGATGAAGCTTCTACTCTAGAAATTATTTGGGGAATGGTGAGCAATCCCGGCCGATTGGTGGCTCAGTTATTTACGCCGTTTTTTGGTAAGATTAGATACCTGCTTGGCCAGTGGTTGCCATTAGCTTTAGTGCCAGCTTTCGCACCTGCGTCTTGGATGATAGCTGGATTTCCTCTGCTGAAGCTATTTTTAGCGAAAGGAGAGTCGGTGCTGGCGATTAATATTCGCTATGCGATGACTGTGGTTCCAGGGCTTTTTTATGGGGCGATTCTGTGGTGGGCCCAGCGTCAAAAGGAAGAAGATAGAATGGTGAGAGAGGAAAGAATGTTTTTGCGTTTTCCTTCTGCTTTATTTCCTCTGCCTTCTTCTTCAAAGTTTCGCCGCTTTTGGTCGTTTTGCATCTGTTTGTCGCTATTTTTTACCTTCACTTCTAACCCAAATCGGACTTTTTCTTGGATTTTGCCCGATGCGATCGATCCTTGGGTGCAGGTTCCTCTCGTCAGACAATGGCAGCACGTTTTGCAAGTGCGGCCGCTATTGGCTCAAATTCCTGCTGATGCTAGCGTGGCAGCGACGAATACTATTGTGCCGATTTTGTCAAGCAGGCGGGAAATTCTCAGGTTTCCGATGTTTGAACTCCGCAATGATGCGGGGAAGGCAGTGAAGATGCAATATGTAATTGCCGATCTCTGGCAGTTGCAGCAGTATCAGGCTGCGTTTCGCGCGGAACGGGGACAGTTGCGGGAGATCGTACCGGCGATCGATCGAATGTCCAAATCTGGAGAGTACGGAATTGTTGGCTTTGAAGACGGCGCGATTTTGATGCGTCAGGGTGCTGTTTCTAATTCTGCATCGGTTGCTGCTTGGACCCGTTTTCGCGGCGAATTGGAGCCGATTTTGAAGAAAGGGTAAGCTGGTAGCCACGATCGCCATTGCTTTTCTCAGTGGCTCAAATCTTGAGGAAACCTGTTTTTTTCAGGTAATGGCGATCGAGCAATTTCCTGCAAAAACCAGGTTGAGGCATGATTTTCTGTCTTTGTTGCTGCCAAAAGTCAGGCATTGGGCATCAACTTGCGTTCAACTCAAAATTAAGGTTGGTAATTATACAATAAATCTGTTAATCCTAAACATTAAGATATATAAAAGCTTTGGAGGGGAGAAAGATGAAAATTTTGGTATTGGCATGGGAGTTTCCTCCCAGAATCGTAGGCGGTATCGCCCGCCACGTATCGGAACTATATCCAGAATTGGTGAAGCTGGGGCACGACATTCACTTGATTACTGTAGAGTTCGGCCACGCGCCGATGTACGAAGTGGTGGAAGGAATACGTGTGCATCGGGTGGTGGTGGGGCACGCCAGGGACTTTTTTCACTGGGTGGCGAACCTCAACCAAAGCATGGGCCACCAGGGCGGGAAACTGATGCTGGAGGAAGGCCCCTTTGATATCATCCACGCTCACGATTGGTTAGTGGGAGATGCGGCGATCGCCCTCAAGCATACCTTTAAAGTACCGCTAATTGCCACCATCCACGCCACGGAATACGGGCGCTTCAACGGCATCCACAATGAGGGGCAGCGCTACATTAACGCCAAGGAAAATGACCTCGCTTACAACGCTTGGCGGGTAATTGTTTGTAGTGATTATATGCGGCGGGAAGCCGAACGGGTACTATCGACTCCGTGGAACAAAATAGAGGTAATTTACAACGGAATTAGACCAGATAAAAAGCCCCGCTGGCACGAATTTGACGCGATGGATTTCCGCCGCCATTTTGCTGCTGATGATGAGAAAATTGTCTATTATGTAGGAAGAATTAGCTATGAAAAAGGCATTGGTGTCTTTTTGAATGCTGCACCTAAAGTAATTTGGGAAATGGGGGGTAAAGCGAAAATTGTAATTGTGGGCGGCGGCAATACAGACCATCTCAAACATTTAGCTTGGCATTTAGGAATTTGGAATAAGTGTTATTTTACTGGGTTCATGTTTGAGGAACATCTTGACAAATTCCAGACGGTGGCTGACTGCGCGGTTTTCCCCAGTCTTTACGAACCTTTTGGGATTGTAGCGTTAGAAAGCTTTGCTGCAAGAGTGCCTGTGGTGGTTTCGGATGCGGGCGGACTTCCAGAGGTGGTGTTGCACACTAAAACTGGCGTTGTTACTGAGGCAAACAATCGGGATTCTTTGGCCTGGGGAATTTTGGAGGTTTTGAAAAATCCGGGTTACGCGCAGTGGTTGGTTGACAATGCTTATCAGGATTTGGAACGCCGGTTTAGTTGGCCGAAGTTGGCGATAGAAACCCAGTGGGTTTATGAACGGGTGGTGGAGGAAAGGGCTGAGGTTGATTGGTAAGAATGTTGACAGTTGACACTTGACAGTGAGTCGAATATCAACTTTTTTGGTGCAAATCTTAAGAATTTGTAACACAATGATAGAGACACTCGAACTTACTTTGAGTGCACTCAAAAGATTTAAAGGGAACTCGCATCTTGAATATTTTTAGGGAAATCGATCCCCAACCCAGACGCAGCTTACTGACTTTATTCACCGCAGGCCTGCTATTCTGGTCGAGTTTGGCTTCGCTACTGCCAACTTTGCCGCTGTACGTTCAATTTGTGGGCGGCACAAAACAGCAAATTGGCTTTGTGATGGGTGCATTTGCGATCGGACTTTTGCTATCGAGGCCGCAGTTGGGCAAAATAGCCGACAGCAGGGGGCGAAAACAAGTTTTGCTTCTAGGTGCGTCAGTCGCTGCGATCGCCCCTTTGGGCTACCTGTTGGCTCAATCTATCCCCTTACTGTTACTTATTCGCGTTTTTCACGGCATTAGTATCGCCGCTTTTACTACAGCTTACAGCGCTTTGGTAACAGATTTGTCGCCGCCAGGAAAGCGGGGCGAATTAATCGGTAACATGAGCTTGGTGAATCCTATTGGTCTAGCAGTTGGGCCGGCTATTGGCGGATTTGTGCAAGCTTGGGTTGGTTATACTCCTTTGTTTGCGATGTCGGCGGCTTTCGCTGCAATGGCTATATTTTTTACCTGCCAAATTGCGGAACCTAATTTTGCAGATTTAACAAAACCGGGCTCGCTATCTGAGGACAAAAATAGCCAAAAATACTGGGAAATGCTCTGGAATCCGAGAGTGAGGATTCCGGCTTTAGTGTTATTGGTGGTTGGTTTAGTATTTGGAACTTTGAGCACTTTTATGCCTTTGTTTATCCAAGAAACTAAGGCTAATTTGAATCCTGGATTATTTTATTCTACGGCGGCTATCGCCAGTTTTGGTATAAGGTTGCTCACGGGACGGGCTTCGGACAAATACGGTCGCGGCTTGTTTATTTCTGGCGGCTTAATCTGTTATGCCGTCTCTATGTTATTGTTGTATTTTGCTAACAACAGCAGTGCTTTTTTAATAGCAGCTTTGGTGGAAGGTTGCGCCGGCGGTACGGTTTTGCCGATGATGGTAACGCTGATGTCGGACAGGTGCGAACCTCATGAAAGGGGCCGCTTGTTTTCGCTTTGTATTGGCGGATTTGATTTGGGTATTGCGATTGCGGGGCCGACTTTAGGCTTTGTGGCTGAACAAGTTGGCTACAGAAATATGTTTGGTTTTGCGGCTGGACTAGCTGGTTTGGCTTTGCTGGTTTTTATTACTCAGTCTAGCAAGGGCTTGTCTAATTCGATGAAATTTGCGATCGGTCGAGGCAAAGATATTTATGCTTTGAATCAGTAGACTTGAATTGCCAAAGTCCTTTTAATCAATTTTTTGGGCGATGCTCAAAGCCCACCCCACAAAAAAAATGATTTTTGTGGGATGGGCTTCTAGCCCGTCCTAGATATTTTTGCAAGAGGTCTAGTAAACGCACAAATTTAAAAAAGTTCTGAGTTTTAAGTCGTGAGTTGAATTAATTTCTTAATTCAAAACTCAAAACTCAAAACTCAGAACTCACAGCTTATAACGTTTTTAAATGGGCTTGGAGGGATTCGAACCCCCGACCTCATGGTTCGTAGCCATGCACTCTATCCAACTAAGCTACAAGCCCCTGTTGAGTTCAGATTTAATCTAAAATTGATTAAGTTCTTTTCTCACAGAATCTAACAGTAACATCATTACCAAAAAAATGCAAGACCTTTCGCAAACTTTTTCTAAATTGCCCGATCGCACACAGCTAACTCACCTCGACAACAGCGGGGAAGCGCAAATGGTGGACGTTTCGGCTAAGGTAGCAACCGTGCGGCAAGCTGTTGCCGCAGGCAGGGTGCGGATGTTGCCGGAGACGTTTGCGGCGATTGAAGCGGGGAATGCGCCGAAAGGTGATGTGTTGGGCACTGCAAGGCTGGCTGGAATTATGGCGGCGAAACAGACTGCACATTTGATTCCTCTGTGTCACCCTCTGCCGCTGAGTAGCGTGGATGTGCAGGTGATGCCGGATGCTGGGTTGCCGGGGTATCAAATTCGGGCGACGGTGAAAATTAAGGCGGAAACTGGGGTGGAAATGGAGGCGCTGACGGCGGTTTCGGTGGCGGCGCTGACTTTGTATGATATGGCGAAAGCGTTGGAAAAGTCGATCGCCATTGAGTCGATTCGCCTGGTGAGTAAAAGTGGCGGCAAGTCAGGAGACTATGAAAATGTAGAGGCATAATACCAATTTCATAAAGTAGCGCTAGATATTACCCCCCCAACCCCCCCTTATTAAGGGGGGGCTAAGACTTCATCCATAGCACATCTTTAGAAAAATGGTATAAGTTTCCAGCCGAAAGAGGGATGCAGCATTCAAAAAGCTGCACTTATGATTAAAATAGGCACTGAACTACTATCAAGTGAAAAACTATGCCTCCTCGTTGGCCTCGCAAACCCGATCGCAATGATCCAGAGTACCGCCGTTTAGATGACAGGATGAATTTTGCTATCCACGTCGGTCTTTTTTCTGCTACCAATTCTGGGTTGTGGTTTGTTCACAATTTGCAAAAGGCTGATTGGCCTTGGGCAATTTCGGTAACGGGTGGATGGGCTCTAGTAGTTTTGACCCACGCGATTTACCATTTTGCGATCGCCGATTATTCGCCCCTCACTAAAGATTCGGGCTGAAGGCAGTTGGCGGCGATTTGTTAAGTCTTTTGATTGATAACAAATAACTTTCGGCTTTTTTGATATGGCTAATACTACACAGGCGATCGAATCCTTAGCAGCCGAAATCGGCGAAAATGTCTACATTGACATTGCCAAATGGCATTTGTATCTCAATGATGCCCACCTGCATACAGTTGTTGCCCAACAACTTTATTCGATGCTGGAAGATGGCGATTTAGATGCTGACAAAGTTGGACAAGTTTTGCAAGGAATTCCAGTCAAGTTGGGCGGCGGCAAGCGGGAAGTGCCGCTTGCCGATTTGATTCCGATGCAGTGTCAAGTTCAGTTGATGGATGTGCTTGAGGAATTTCAGCGGAAGATGTAGTAAAGGGCGATCGCCTTTTTTGGTCTTTTTGTACCGAAGGGGCGATCGCGCTTTTCTTGATTTCCTAAATCAACCGGAAATTAGCGGATGTAATCGCATTGGCACTCACTCCAACCATCACCCCTAACTCCTCTCCTGTCAAGACATTTTTGATGAGAGTTCCCTGAGTATTTTGAGTGATTGCTAACTGACCAAAACTCAAACCTCCGCTTAATCCAATCAAGTCTTGACCGATGGTAAAATCAGCAATGATATCAAATCCTTGACCAGCTTTTAAGGCAAAGATATCGTTGCCGCTACCGCCAATCAAACTATCATTGCCCAAGTCTCCGTAAAGAATATCATCACCTTGACAACCAGTGAGAGTATCGTTATCTTCGCCCCCGTACAGGGTATCATTTCCTTCACATCCTCCCAGAATATCTGCTGCTTCGTTACCGCTGATAAAATCATTACCTACACCGCCGCAGATGGTATCGGAACCTAACTGTCCAAACAGGGAGTCATCACCTTGACTACCAAGCATTATGTCGTTACCTTTGCCTCCATATAAAACGTCATTATCCTTACCACCATCGATGAAATCATCATCTTTATCACCAAGAATGATGTCATTACCTTCGCGGCCATTTAACAAGTCATTGCGTTTGCCTCCGAAGATTAAATCGTTGCCAAAGTTGCCAAGAACGATGTCGTTTCCTTCATCTCCAAATAGGATGTCATCACCTTTGCCTCCGCTGATGAAATCATTGCCTTGATTGCCATTAAAGATGTCGTTGCTGGCTCCACCATATAAGTTGTCATTCCCAGATTTGGCATCGAATATATTGCCGTTGTTAGTGCCGAGAAATTCCTCGTTTTGGGCAGTTCCTATTTGAATACCCGATACACCAAGTAGGGTGTTTTCAACTGCATTGGGTTGGTTTAAGTTGGGATAGGCAATGTCATCGCAGATGCAGTCGTCATTGGGGATGTTGTTGGTTGTTGGTGTTGGCGTTACCGATGGTGTTGGCGTCGGTGTTTCTGCAGGGGTTGGTGCAGGGGTTGGTGCAGGGGTTGGTGCAGGGATTGGCGCGGGTGCGGGTGCTGGTGCAGGGGTTGGTGCAGGGATTGGCGCGGGTGCGGGTGCTGGTGCAGGGGTTGGTGCAGGGATTGGCGCGGGTGCGGGTGCTGGTGCAGGGGTTGGTGCAGGGATTGGCGCGGGTGCGGGTGCTGGTGCAGGGGTTGGTGCAGGGATTGGCGCGGGTGCGGGTGCTGGTGCAGGGGTTGGTGCAGGGATTGGCGCGGGTGCGGGTGCTGGTGCAGGGGTTGGTGCAGGGATTGGCGCGGGTG